>JAEUVP010000453.1 GCA_016786805.1 Chitinophagaceae bacterium
AATGTGACCATCTGGAACATCGGTAAAAAGGGATATGAGCATTTTAGCAAGAATGGATACAAAACAGATGCTTCCTATAAAGATATTTTCCTGAGCCTGACTTTTGCTAACGTACAGCTGGCTTCCCAGGCCGCTATGAAAGCATTTGAAGAGAAGCAGTTTGATGTTATTGAGATCGTTTACAGCCAGTTTAAAAATGCTGCCACTCAGCGCTTTGAAGTGGAAAGATTCCTGCCCATCCCTAAAGTGGAGAAAAAGGCCGGTGCTGTGAAGGCTGATTTCATTTTCGATCCTAACCGGGAGCAACTGGTAGCCGAGTTAATGCCCAAGATCCTCAACACCCAATTATATAAAGCAGTACTGGATTCCAATGCTTCTGAGCATGGTGCCCGTATGACTGCCATGGATAAGGCCAGCGAAAATGCCAATGAAATGCTGCGCAGCCTTAAGATTTCTTACAACAGGGCCCGCCAGGCTGCCATCACTACCGAACTGACGGAGATCGTAAGCGGTGCGGCTGCTTTGCAGGGATAATAAAATGTGCATATTTATTGCTGTACAGAAGAGCGGATTTTAGTTATTTGCATACTTTGACAATCCGTAAACCTGAATAGTAAACTTACCAACAGACATGGAAATAACTAACCTGATACCACATATTGAGGCATTGATCTTTGCCAGCGATAAGCCCCTGACCTCACTGGAGTTGACCGAACTGGTGAATAATGCTTTTGGCTTCATGGAAGACAAAATAACACTTGACCAGGTGGAAGCTGCTATCGATGGCATTACAGAAAAATATGGCTCTGAGTTTTATCCTTTTGAGATGAGGCAAAGCGGTGGTGGCTGGCAGTTCCTGACCAAAAAGGATTATCACAAGACCATTGCCCAGCTGAATGGTGATAAATTCCTGAAACGATTATCAGCAGCAGCATTGGAAACACTGGCGATCATTGCTTATAAGCAGCCGGTCACCAAAGGAGAGATTGAAGCGATCCGTGGTGTGAGCTCAGATTATGCTGTACAGAAATTATTGGAGAAAGAACTAATCATCATTACCGGCCGGAATGAAAAATTGCCCGGGCATCCGCTGGTCTATTGCACATCTAAAAATTTCATGGACTATTTTGGTATCAACTCGGCTGATGATCTGCCAAAGATCAAAGAAGTACTGGCAGAGCAGTTAGTGGAGCCAACCGTGATGAAAGATGTGATAGTAACGGATGAAGAAAAAGCAACAGAAGAGCAGATCAATGATGAGATCGAAGGTGTGGAAGGTGAGCCACTGGCAGTAACAGAAGAAGGAGAACTGATTGAAAATAAGGATAGCAATGAAAGTGAAGAGAGCTGATTAATTTATTATAGTTAATGTAATTGAAGTGGCTCAGATACTGAGCCACTTCTTTTTTTATCTTCGTCAATATGGGACAACAATTATCAAACGAACAACTGGTAGCATCGGCAAAGGAATTTGGTACGCCGTTATATATCTATCATGCCGAAAAGATAAAAGAGCAGTATGAGAAACTGGCTGCTGCATTTTCTATACTGGATACCCGTTTTTTTTATGCATCCAAGGCGCTAACCAATATTAATATCCTTCGTTATATCAAATCCATCGGTTGTAATGTTGATTGCAGTTCCATTAATGAAGTGAAACTGGCTTTGCATGCTGGCTTCATCCCCGGGAACATCTTATATACTTCCAATGGTATTGCCTTTGATGAAATTGAAGAGGCTGTAGCAGCTGGTGTGCATATTAATATTGACAGTTTATCCAACCTGGAGAAATTTGGAAAAAAATACGGACACACCTACCCGGTCGGTATCAGGATACGTCCCAACATCATGGCGGGTGGTAACCTGAAAATTTCTACCGGGCATGAAGGCAGCAAATTTGGTATTCCTGTCAGCCAACTGGATAAAATAGAGGAATTGGTAAGGGAGCATACTATTTTTATCAAAACCCTTCATATACACACCGGAAGTGATATTAAAGATGCAGATGTGTTTGTAAAAGGAATGGAAGTGTTGTTTGATATTATCCCGCATTTTCCTGAACTGGAGATCATTGACCTGGGTGGAGGATTTAAAGTGCCGTATAAACCCGGAGAAAAAGAAACGGATGTGCATTTGCTGGCGAAAAAGATAAAAGAAACGTTTGAGGCGCATCCATTGGCCGGTAATAAAAAATTTCAACTATGGTTTGAGCCGGGGAAATTTTTAGTGAGTGAATGTGGTTATTTGGTAACACAGGTCACTGTAGTAAAAGATACAGGTACTACCATTTTTGCTGCTGTTAACAGCGGGTTGAACCATCTCATTCGCCCTATGATGTATGAAGCGTATCATCATATTGAGAATATATCCAATCCCGGTGGAACAGAGAAGGTATATACTGTTACCGGCAATATCTGTGAGACGGATAATTTTGGTATTGACCGGAAATTAAAAGAAGTGAGAGAAGGTGACCTGTTGGTGCTGTATAATGCCGGGGCCTATGGTTTTGAAATGTCCTCTAATTATAACTCCCGCTACAAACCTGCTGAGGTATTGGTTATAAATGATAAAACAAAACTCATCCGCAAAAGGGATGAGTTCAACGACTTGCTGCGAAACCAGCTGGAAGTATTGTAAGTTATTTTACTGCTGCTACAGTAATAATGGTGGTTGTTTTTGAAGTAAGCGGCAATGAGCCTCCCATCATTTCAGTCGTTCCGGTTGATTCGGTCGTCGTTGTTTTCCTCCGGATGATACCTGTAGCTTTATCAATGATGATCTGCCCGGTCATTTTACTGCTCATAGTGGTGGTGGTCGGCATTCCCATCATTTCTGCTTTTGATACTGTATTGGATATTCCGGTAAAATCAACAACAATTGTTGAATCAGTGATATCGGCAAGCGTATAAGTGGTAGTTGATTTTCCGCCTTCCTTTTCACCGGTTTCTGTCCATGATTCGCCTTTCCCAATTTCATTATCCGGTAATACTTTGAAAAAACTGGCATCTCCTTTTGCAGGCGGCTGCACAGTACTCATCAAGTCCTTCAGCATTTCCATCACGATCCGCAGCCTGTCATCTCCGGGAGTGGTCTCTATCTTTTCCGGTTGCACCATTAGTACTTTCCCGGCCGGGTCAATGATCATATCATAGGTTTTGCCCAGTATATCTTTTACGGGCTTGCCAAAAGGTCCATCCAGGTCTTTTTTATTATCTGAATCAAAAGAACGTTGCTGTCCCATGCCATCAAAATTGAAACTGATCTTTTTCATTTCATGACGAAGGGTATTGTTATCATCAGTAGCATTGGTAACCTTATAAGAACGGGAAGCGATGCCATCTACATTGAAGTCAATGGATTGCCCCATGGCTTCCTGGGCAACAGTAGTTTTCATTTCCAGGTTTACCAGCAGGGTTTGTCCCTGTTCAAACTTTATTTTACCGGCTATTTTTTCACCAAGTTGTCCAAAACCGGCTAAACTGGTAAGCAATGCAGCAGCAACAAGTATCTTTTTCATATTGATGTAATAGATGTTTCCAAAGATGACGTTTCTTTTGCAAAGAAAGTTCAGGGAATTGTGAAAAAATATTGTTGCTTTAATTAATATACGGGTTGTTCTTATTTGTGGTTAAGTTGCTAAATTTAATATATCTGTTAATCAAAACCTTTTGTTATGCCTATCCGAATGACTGATGACCCTGTAGATCCTAACCAGCAAGACGATGATGGCGGTGGTGGTGGTAGAAGACCCAGTTTTCCTGGTGGCGGCGGAGGCGGGGGATTAATGTCGCTTTTACCTATGTTATTGGGGTTGTTTAAAGGTAAAGGCATCATCTTTCTGCTGGTGCTTGCGGCAGGAGCCTATTTCCTGTTAGGAAGAAGTGGTGGTTGTAACGTGCAACAGATCATTTCCCAGTTTTCGCAAAGCGGCTATAATTTCAACCCGGCTGAGTTTAATAAGGCATCCGTATATGAAGGCCTGGAAGATGATGCTTCGAAAAATCCATTGCCCGAGGCCGTATCACTCTTAAAATTTGCACCCACCCGGGGTAACCAGGGACAGCAGGGAAGTTGTGTGGCCTGGAGTTGTGCGTATAGTGCACAAACGATTTTAACTGCTGCGGCAACAGGTGCCGATCCTGATCAAATTGTTTTCAGTCCTTCTTATTTATACAACCAGATCAAACTGGAAGGCTGCCAGGGGTCTTACCTGCAAAGGGCCATGGAAGCAATGCGAAGTAATGGCGGTGTGCCTTTAAGTCAATATCCCTACAGCGACCAGGATTGCGACCGGCTGCCCGGCCCGCAGGACAGGCAGTTGGGAAAACAAAATGTGATTCATGGCTTCACCCGGATCACGAACGGAGATAATATCAACGAGATTAGTGTAAGAGGTATAAAAGAACACCTGGCCAAAGATGCGCCGGTTGCTATTGGTATGATGGTGGGCCAAAGTTTTATGCAGGATATGATGGGACAGGAATTATGGCAACCGGCTGCCATGGATGAATCGCAGATGGGAATGGGTGGCCATGCCATGTGTGTGATCGGTTATGATGACCGGAAATTTGGCGGTGCCTTCCAGATCATGAACAGCTGGGGGCCGGAATGGGGAAAGAATGGAGTGGGCTGGGTGCGGTATGGAGATTTTAAAAATTATGTAAGAGAAGCATATGGCATCGATCCGTTGCCGAAAAGAACAGCGGTGGCAAATATTCCATTGGAGTGTACAATAGGGCTAGTGAATAACGCCGATAAACAATATATACAGCTTCGTTCTGCTGGTGCAAATACTTTTCAGACTGTTTCTCCAATAGCTGTAGGTACCCGGTTTAAAATGGAAGTAAAGAATGAAACGGAATGTTATATCTATATTTTCGGGCAGGATGAAAAAGGCAGCAGCATGGTATTATTCCCATACCTGAAGCCGGGAGAAACTGTTTCCAAACATTCACCGTATTGCGGTATTACTGGCTATCGTTTATTCCCCAAAGCACAGTCACTGGAAGCAGACAGTATTGGCAACAGGGATTATATTGCTATTGTGGCCAGTAAGGATGAACTGAATTATGACCAGCTGAACCAGGCGATCAGTAACAGTCGTCAATCAACTTATGCAGCCAAAGTGAATGAAGCCCTGCAGGGAATATTGATCCGCTCTTCCCGGTTTATGAATACCAGCGACGGGGCGATCTATTTCAAAGCTGATGCCAACGATAACAAAGCGGTTGCTACCATTGTGGCCTTTGACAAACGATAATCAATTATTGAAATGAATTCCGGTACTTCCGAATTTATACAACTCATGAAACATCCTGTTAAGTTCAGGATGTTTTTATTATCCAAATTACCTAGTGCCTTTTTTGCCGGGGTCAGGGTAAGAGAAGCGGATGAAAAGAGATGTATGGTGACAGTTCCTTTCAAGTGGTTTTCACAAAACCCTTTCCGTTCCACCTATTTTGCCTGTTTGAGCATGGCGGCAGAAATGAGTACGGGTGCACTGGCGATGGCACATTTATATAAACGCAAGCCCCCGGTTTCCATGCTGGTGGTGAAAGTAGAGTCGGAATATTTTAAAAAGGCAACTGATCGTACCAGCTTTGTGTGTGAGGATGGTGAACTGTTCCGGAAAGCTATTGAAGAGAGTACTGCATCAGGTGAGGCAAGGACCGTTAAGGCAAGATCGGTCGGGACAAACAAACAAGGAGAAATAGTTGCGGAGTTTTTTATTACCTGGTCATTTAAAGCAAAATCTAGTTTATGAAAATAGCATTTCATGGTGCAGCCCGGACAGTAACAGGCTCCAAGCATCTTCTTACACTGAAGAACGGAAAAAAAATATTGTTGGACTGTGGTATGTTTCAGGGTTTGGGAAAAGAAACCGATCAGATGAACCGTGATTTTGGTTTTGATCCGGTTGAAGTGGATGTGATGATCCTGTCGCATGCACATATTGATCATAGTGGATTGATACCAAAATTGGTGAAAGACGGATTCCGGGGGAAAATATTTTGTACACCTGCAACAAAAGACCTGGCTTCAGTATTGCTGGAAGATTCGGCCGGTATACAGGAAGACGAGGTAAAGTATATCAACAAGCGAAGGGCAATGGAGGGGCTTCCCTACCTGAAGCCATTGTATACCACGGAGGATGCAATGAATAGCCTTTCTCATTTGCTTGAAACACCTTATGGGGTATGGTTTGATGTGACAGAGGGGGTGCAGGCGATGTTTACCGATGCGGGTCATATTATTGGCAGTGCCTGTGTGAATATTAAGGTAAAGGAAAATGATAAAGAGACACGCATCACATTTAGCGGCGATGTGGGAAGATACAGGGATGCTATTTTGAAATCACCGGAAGACTTTCCGCAGGCGGATTATATTATTTTGGAATCAACTTATGGCAATAGTTTACACGATGAGCATCTGACTACGCCGGATATATTATTACGCTGGATAGAAAAAGCCTGTTTACAGAAAAAGGGGAAGCTGATCATGCCGGCATTCAGTGTAGGGAGAACGCAGGAATTACTATATGCACTGAATCAGCTGGAAGTAGAGAATCGTTTGCCCGAGCTGAAGTATTATGTAGACAGCCCTTTGAGTATTGAAGCCACAGAGATCGTTAAAAAATATCCGCAATACTTCAATAAGACTATTCAAAAGCTCATGCAGTCAGATAACGATCCTTTTAATTTCACCGGTTTGAAATATGTAAAATCTGTAGAGGAATCTAAATTGCTAAATTTTCAGAACGGTCCCTTTGTGATCATCTCCGCCAGCGGAATGGCTGATGCCGGCAGGGTGAAGCATCATATCAGTAATAATATTGAAAATAGTAAAAACACAATACTGCTAACCGGGTATTGCGAACCCAGATCATTGGGCGGTCGTTTGATGGATGGGGTAAAGGAGGTTAGTATTTATGGAGTAGAACACCAGGTGAATGCCGAGATAGGGGCTATCCGTAGTATGAGTGCACATGGTGATTATGAAGACCTGAGCCAGTGGCTGGCTTGCCAGGATAAGCAACAGGTAAAACGTATTTTCCTGGTGCATGGAGAGTATGAAGTACAGCAGGATTTTAAACAGCGGCTTATCAGGAAAGGATTTGCGGATGTTGATATTCCCGAGAAGCATTACGAGATCGGGCTGACCTGATCCCAATTTTAACAATACGAGTTTTCACATTGTATTAGTAAACGTGGCATCCTTTTTTCCGTTTATGTATGAGCAAGAATTAATCATTCATAAACAAGGAGGAAGTATGAGAACGAATTGGAAACTGTGGAGCAGTTATTTAGGGATCGTCTTTTTGCTGGCAAGTTGTGGTACCACAGCACATATTGAAAAAGACGACCAGGCTGATTTTACGAAGTACAAAACTTTTGCCTGGATAGATAAAGACGGGGAAGGAAGGAATGATCGTAACAGGGGTAATGACCTGGCAGAGCAAAAGATCAGGGATGCCGTAAATAAAGAGCTGGAGAAATCTTCGCGTTGGCGGGAATCGAAGAACAGGCCTGATATATTACTGAGCTATGATATATTGGTGGAAAAGAATGTAAAAGAGCAGAATGATCCTGTTTATTCAAGACCCTTCACCAGGACTTTTTATAATCCTTACACCCGCCGGTATTCAACCATTTATTATCCTTCACAATTTCTAGGCTACGATCGTGAGCAAAGAGCAATAAGAGAAGGAACAGTTACAATCACAATGATTGATGCCAGAACTGATAAAACAGTATGGCAGGGCTGGGCCACTGATGAAGTGAACAGCCGAAATATGACAGGTAAGGAAATACAGGCCGCAGTAAGATCGATCTTCAGGAAGTTTGATGTAGCAAAAAACTGATTTTTATAAGGACGGTTCCGGACACAGCCCCTTGCGAAAGCAAGGGGTTTTTTGATTGACAGTAAACAAAAAAACCGCTTGGTGGAGCGGCTTCAAAATCTCTTGGGTTGGGACGGTTAAGGGGTAGATCTTTTTTTCAATAAGGTAAAGATTTTGATTACTGGCTTTTCATGAATTGGATCGTAACTTTCACAGGATTGGTCAGGATTTTACTTGGTTTTTCGGATCTGGATCACTTGGTTTTTTGGATATCAGAATTTCAATTGGTTTTTCAGGATTGGTTGTCATCGTTCGACAGTACAAATATGGAAAGGATTTTCGGGGAGGTATAATTTTTTCGACGAATGGGCGAAAACCTCCGATTTTCGGGCTTTTTACCCGGTTTTTGTTGTCAGATGATATTGAAACGGCGGATCACTTCAGCCTTACTGGCTTTGCTAAGAGGTATTTCTGCACCTTTTACTAAAAGGGTATTCTCCCGGATATTGTCCACTTTGCTGATATTGACGATATAAGAACGGTGCACTTTGATGAATTGCCTGGTATTGACTTTGGTCTCCAGGTTTTTTATGGTATTAAGCGCAACATATTTTTTTTCTGTTGAAACGAATTTCACATAATCTCCCATGCTTTCTATATAGAGTATATCATCATTTTTAAGCCTGACCAGTTTACCATCGCTTTTAATAAAGATGTGATCGTCGTTATTGTGATCATTATTACTTGATACGGTAGTAATGGCTTCTATTTTTTTAAGTGCATCCAAAAAACGCTGGTAACTAAATGGCTTTTTAAGAAAGTCTGTTACATTATACTCAAAACCATTGTAAGCATATTCGGTCTTTGAAGTGGTTAGTATTACTTTAGGAGAGTACGCTATTTTATCCAGTACATCGAAACCCTGGCCACCAGGTATTTCTACATCTAAAAAAACAAGATCAACACTGTTTGTATCTAAAAAATTGATTGCTTCAGTCACATTGGTGCAATGTGCTTTTACTTCGATGCGGCCACTTTTCTCACAACAGCCTTTCAAATAATCAGCAGCCACTTGTAAATCTTCTACTATGATGCAACTGAGTTTCATGCGGCGGACCTGTTATGGGAAACGAGTTTATTGTGTTCGTTGATAATTGCCTGGTGAGCATCTTCCAGTGTATTCAGCAGATTCTTATAGTCAATTTCTAACTCTTTTGTGGATTGGGCCTGGTAACATTTGTTCTCAAAAGCTTTACATATTTCCAGCACATCCGGCATCCCTACAAAACCAAAAGTGGGTTTTATTTTATGTACTGCCTTCCTAAGTAACTCAAGATCATTTTGTTGAAAATTAACAAGGATACCCGACCTGTCTGCATCAAAATGATCCAGCACCGTCTTGAACATAGTTTCTATGTACAAATAATCGTCTTCGTACATATTAAATATGTAATCAGCATCAATTCTGTCACTGAAGATAAAAGAGGTGGTAGTGCGGTCTGACATAGGAATAGATTATAAAATCATCGAATATTGGATAATAGGAACGCTATTTCTTCGTTTTTAGTATAATTCCTGTCTTTTTGATAGGGGTAAAGTCTGATTCCTATGCTTAAAAAAATCCAGGACCTGTTCAAGGGTATGTACCATACTCTTGCGGATGCAGGTGTCAACCCTTTATTACCAACCGACCAGCGCAAATCTGTATTGCTGATCAACCAATTATTGCTTATATCCTCAACCATCAATCTTGCAGGGGTTATTTTTTACTTTATCAGCGAACTATACCTGAGTTCCCTGGTTAACCTGGTTACGGGTTGTATTTTTTTGGCCGGTATTTATTTCAATTACAATCATAAGTTGAGGTCCGCAAGAATTTTATATGTGGCTAATATTAATGTTTACCTCCTTGTAATAAATATTGTAGAGGGGCTTGATTCGGGCGAATATCTTTTATACTTCCCTGCTTTTATTTCTGTGACATTTATGGTGCGGGTATACAAAGATTACAGTGAACTCGTCGGAGCGTATGTTCTGACTGCTATTGCTGCTTTTAGTTGTATTCAATTTGTACCGGATCAGACAGGCCTGCAATGGATTGAAGCAAGGACACTGCACCAGATATTTGCGTCCAGGCTGATCCTGTCCATCATGCTTACTATTTATATCTCTTATCTTATCCTGAAGATCAACCGGGATAATGAAGCATTGATACTGGAAGAAAAAAAATTCAGCGACTCTATTTATAATACATCTTTGGATGGTGTATTTATCATTAATTCGGGAACTGGGCTGGTTGAAGGTTGTAACCAACAGACTCTTCAGTTATTTGATGTAAGTCGAAAACAGGAAATAATAGGTACCGGGATCGGAAGCTGGTTTGACGAACAACAAATAAGTACTTTGCTGAGTAAGCAATATTCAAACAGCGGATCCTGGCAGGGAGAGTTGACCGTTCATACAAAGAAAGGAAGAACGTTCTATGGGTTTGTCAGTGCTGTCGGTTTCAACTATAAGGAAGTTCAATACCTTAAATTAAGTATTCTTGATATCACCAACGTAAAGTCAGCAGAATTCGAACTGATGAAAGCAAAAGAAAAAGCTGAGTCAGCTGCAAAAATGAAAACACGGTTTCTCTCCAATATGAGCCATGAGTTAAGAACACCCCTTAATGGTATTATCGGGACCACCAATCTCTTGCTCCAGGAAGACCTGTTGCCATCTCAGAAAGCACATTTCGATGTGCTCAAATACTCATCAGAGCATATGCTGACACTGGTAAATGACATTCTTGATCATACTAAAATGGAAGCAGGTAAAATGGAGCTTGCATTGGCCCCCTTCAATATGAAGGAGTTCGTGGAAAAGATTATATCACAGTTTAGCAACCAGGTAGAAGTAAAAGGCCTTCAGTTTAAAACCTATGCAGACCCTGCGCTGGATATAGAGCTTATTACCGACGAGATGAGATTGCAACAGGTACTTGCCAATCTTTTATCGAATGCCATAAAATTTACAGAAAGGGGAAGTATTACATTTTCTGCAAGCAAGATCATTGCTTCGAGTTCAAAAGTAACGGTGCAGTTCATGGTTCAGGATACGGGAATTGGTATTCCTGAAAATAAACGAAACGAAATTTTTGAAAGTTTTACCCAGGCCAATGTAGAAACAACCCGGAAGTATGGCGGCACCGGTCTTGGTTTAACCATTACGAAAGAACTATTAGGGGTGTTTAGTTCAGAACTCGTTTTGCAAAGCGAAGAAAATAAAGGAAGCAAATTCATCTTCATGCTGGAATTGCCGGTAGGAGGTAAACGAAAAGTATATATCCCTGATAAGAGTATAAGCAAACTTCCGGAACTGGCAGGTATAAAAGTATTAGTTGCTGAAGACAACGAGGTGAATATGACAATTGTAAAACGATTCTTGCAAAAATGGGGCATTGAAATAAGTGAAGCGGTAAATGGGAAAGCGGCCGTTGAATTATTTGCAAAGGGCAACTATGATCTGCTGCTATTCGACCTGGAAATGCCGGAAATGGACGGAGCACAGGCCTTAACCGAGATCCGGAAACTGGATGAAAAGATACCGGTGATGGCGTTTACAGCTGCTGTATATGACAATATGTATGCCGACCTAAAAGAAAAAGGGTTTACTGATTTTATTCATAAGCCATTCCGGCCCGATGATCTGCACAGTAAAATAGCTGCTTACACATTGGCAAAAAGGGCATAAAAATATCCGGGTAATTTAAATGAAAAGGCTTCAATCAGAGATTGAAGCCTTTTTTGTAGCCCGTACGGGATTCGAACCCGTATCACCACCGTGAAAGGGTGGTGTCCTAGCCCTTAGACGAACGGGCCGTTTTAAGGGACGGCAAAGATAGGTGGGAGAGGGTTTTCTGCCAAAATTTTTTACCGGCTTTGCCATCTTTAAGCCAAAGCCCTGAAAGGCTTGCCCCGGCTGTATTTTTTAGTAACTAACTGTCGTTGGTCATGGTATGGCGTTATTAAAATCATCCATCCCCATTATTGGCAAAACACTAACTTAGCCTCGCATTTTAAAAAAATAAATACTAAATATCATGAGTACAGTTAAAGTTGCCATCAATGGTTTCGGTCGGATCGGCCGCCTCGTTTATCGCCAGATATATAAAATGGAGGGTATTGATGTGGTAGCTATCAATGATCTGACCAGCCCCAAAGTGCTGGCTCATTTGCTGAAATATGACAGTGCACAAGGCCGTTTTGATGCCGAAGTAAAAGCCACCGAAGATGCTATTGTTGTCAACGGTGATGCGGTTAAAATATATGCACAGAAAAACCCGGCCGACATTCCCTGGAAAAGCCATGACGTGGATGTTGTATTAGAGTGTACCGGTTTCTTTACAGATAAAGCCAAGGCAGAAGCTCACCTGGTGGCGGGTGCAAAAAGAGTGGTGATCTCCGCTCCTGCCACCGGCGACCTGAAAACAATTGTATTTAATGTGAACCATAGCATCCTCGATGGCAGCGAAACCATTATCAGTTGTGCTTCCTGCACCACCAATTGCCTGGCACCCATGGCCCAGGTACTGGATGAGAAATTTGGTATTGTGAATGGTCTGATGACGACGATCCATGCTTATACGAATGATCAGAATACACAGGATGCTCCGCATCCGAAAGGCGATCTGCGCCGTGCAAGAGCTGCTGCACAGAATATTGTACCTAACAGTACAGGTGCTGCCAAAGCAATCGGCGTGGTCCTTCCTAATCTGAAAGGCAAACTGGATGGAAGTGCCCAACGTGTACCAACATTAACAGGCTCCCTGACTGAAGTAACAGCGATACTGAACAAGAAAACAACCGTGGAAGAACTGAATGCGGCCATGAAA
>JAEUVP010000481.1 GCA_016786805.1 Chitinophagaceae bacterium
AACAGTTGACTGTTCAACTGATTTGAGTAAAAGGGAGGCAGCAGCAGAGGATGTGTTACCGAGATAGATCTGTTCCATTTTCTTACTGTCTTCGTGGGCAAGAGAAAAAGTTATACAAACCATGACAAATAAGAGGACTACAATATTTCTTTCGGATAAGATTCTTCTCATAACGTTTGTAAAGTGCTGCAAATTAAAGTATAAATCCCATATTTACTAATCTCCTTATCATGCTGTGTTGAATCAGAGCTTCTTAAAACTCTTGTTCAGTCCCCCGATATAATCCAGTATCGCCTCCCGGCCTGTTCTTTCTGTAGCGGATGTAACAAAATAAGGCGGGGGCTCTTCCCATTTTTCTGACAATGCTTTGATGAAACTATCAACATTCCGTACGGTTGCCCCGGGTTTATTTTTATCAGCTTTGGTAAAGGCCAACACAAAGGGTACTTCCCATTCCCCCAACTGGCTGATAAAATCAAGATCTACCTTTTGGGGTTCATGCCGGGTATCGATCAATACAAATAAACAAACGAGATTTTCTCTTTTCCGGATGTAGGATTCTATCATATTTGACCAGTTCCTTCTCGCTTTTTGGGAAACCGTGGCAAAACCATAACCGGGAAGGTCCACAATGAACCATTTTCGTTTATCGGAAGAAACGATCTCAAAGTGATTGATGAGCTGCGTCTTTCCGGGGGTGGCCGATGTTTTGGCCAGGTTCTTCTTATTGGTCAGCATATTGATCAACGAAGACTTTCCCACATTACTCCGGCCAATAAATGCATATTCAGGCTTCTCCGCAGGCGGGCATTGCTTGTAGGTGGCACTGCTGATGACATATTCTGATGAAATGATCTCCATCGGGCAAAGGTACAGGGCGAAATGCACAAGCCACCAAGTTTACAAAGGCTGATAACCCGTCTTTTTATGAAATCCTGAACCTTTTGCTGTGTTAGCTTGTACCTATCCTGCTTAACTTTGCACTCCAATGTCAAATCCCTTACCGCACGATCATATTACGCCTTTTAAGGATTCCCCAAAAACTAAAAAGGAGCAGGTGGCTGAAATGTTTGATCGCATTGCAGGCCGCTATGATTTCATGAACCGCTTTCTCTCCGCCCGTACCGACATCGGCTGGCGCAAAAAAGCGATCAGGATCCTTAAAAAAGACAAGCCCCAGCTTATCCTGGATATCGCCACCGGCACCGGCGATATGGCACTGATGGCTTATAAAATGCTGAAACCCGCTAAGATTGTCGGCATTGACATATCTGCGCAAATGCTAGAGGTGGGTCGAAAAAAGATTGAAAAAGAAGGACTTGGGGATAAAATCGAGCTACAGGGCGGGGATTCCGAAACAATAAATTTTGCAGAAAATACGTTTGATGCCGTGATGGCGGCTTTTGGGGTGCGAAATTTTGAAAACCTCGAAAAAGGTCTTACCGAAATGCTCCGGGTACTGAAACCTGGTGGTCAGCTGGTAATTCTTGAATTTTCAACACCAAAACGGAAGGCAGTTCGTGGATTGTATAACCTGTATATGGGTATCGTGGCCCCACAGGTGGCACGGTGGTTCAGGCAAAATAAGGAAGCTTATCAATACCTGAACGAATCATCTAACGCTTTTCCCGACCGCCAGTTATTGGTTGATATTTTAAACAAAATTGGTTATTCCGATACCCGATTTAAATCGCTAAGCTTAGGTATATGTTGCATTTACACCGGAAGAAAGCCAGTATAGTCAAAGCCGGATGCTGTTTCCTCTTTGGTTTTATTGTTTTGCTACAACAGGCCGCGGCCCAACCGGCTGACCTGAATTTGTATGATCATGACAGTAAGCCTTACTATTTTGGTATTACCCTCGGTGTAAACCTGGCCCGTTTTCATACGGAACTACATCCCCGTTTTTTAGCAGATGATAGTGTGTTGGTGGCTGAACCCGTCAACTCCGGCGGTATGACTTTGGGTCTTCATGCCACAGCCCGTTTATCAGATCGTTTTCAACTTCGTTTCAATCCACAACTGATGTTCATGGAGCGGAGTATTTTTTATAAGCTGAAATATCCCGATCCCATCGAAAACTCCGTGGATATTACAAAGAAAGTGGAGTCGGTAACTGTTGCTTTCCCCATACAAATAAAATTCCAGTCCGACCGGATTGGTAATTTCAGGGTGTATATGCTGGCAGGTATCAAAGGTGAAATAGACCTGGCCAGTAATGCCCGTGCCAAGAGGGCCGAAGACCTGGTGAAAATCAAAAAATATGATTTCGGTCCTGAACTGGGATTGGGTTTTAATTTCTTTTTTGAAAGCTTCATCTTTTCCCCGGAGATAAAGATTAGTAATGGCTTAAATAATATTCACAGCCGGGATGCTGCCCTGAAATATTCCAGTGTATTCGATCGTATCTTCTCCCGCCAGATCGTATTGAGCATCCACATTGAAGGATAAAAAAAACCTTTCACCAACAAGTATATTTTTATGAAAAACTTACTTCGTTCCTTTATTATAATAGCTATCCTGATAACAGGTTTATCTGCCGCTGCACAAAAACCAACCACAGCTCTTGAATTGAATGACTATTTCGCAACCATCAATGATACGCTGTATGCAGGCGGCCGGGAATGGGGAGCCGAGTTAGGAAATATTTATAAAAACAAGGATTTTTCTTCCCTGGTTCCATTGCGTAAAAAACTGGAACTCTTTATTGCCAATAAGCAAACCGAACTTAAGCAAATGAAAGATATCGGAGGATCCGAAGAATTCAGGATGGCAATGCTCGATTTTCTTGCATTTGAAAATAAGATGATCAAAGAAGCATTCGTGACGTTTGAAAAACTCAACAGTAAGTCAACAGACGAAGAAGTGAAGAAAACACTGGATCAGCTTACGGAGCTCGCCAAAAACGAAGATGCTGTATTACAAAAAGTAAATGCAGCCCAGTTGAAATTTGCAGAGAAAAACGGGTTTACCATTGAAGCAGAAGAAGACAACTAAAACTCCTAAAACTCAAAATCCCTTCGGTGCATATTCCATCGTACTCCCAATGAGATAACAGAGGTATTGGCAGAAGTCAGTGGTGCTGTTACTGTTTCCTGTTTTCTGTACAAGGCATTCAGCTCCACAAACAAATTCTCCCTGAATTCGTAGGACAATAATAAGGAGGCATAGAACACATTGGTCTTCCAGCCGCTACCAATATCAAAACCATATTCACTGGTTCGGTAAGGAGGTGTATTTGGTAAAAAGATATTACTTCCATAACTGGCCGCACTGGAATCCCTGCCCTGCTGGTAATACATCAATTTAGCAATGGCCAGCCATTTAGGTGCCGGCTGGTAACGGGCCACGCCAATGAACTCCTGGAAATTCGCCATCAGCGGATGAGCCAGTGGCTGGTTATAGTGTGTATAATTAGCAATAGAATCACGATGCGAATAGGTAAATGGCCGTACCCTGTTATGCTCCACCTGCAGGTCAAGGTTAGGAATACCAAAAGCATCAATGTATTTCGCACCGAGTTGTATACCCCATTTATTGGCCCACCAGCCTTTGTTGTTTTTTATTTCTGAAAGCTTGAACTCATCCAGCGATAACTGGCCATAGACCTGTAACCGGTGCGGAAGATTGGCTTTGAAATCGAGCCCTACCACAGAGTTGTCAAAACTTCCATTCTGCTGTTCGATAGAACGATAGAAGATCACCGGGTTCAGGTACCCAAAATCAAATTTATCCCGGCGGCCGAATACCACACCTTCAAACAAACCAATATTCACTCTTTTACTCACCGCAATATCGAGGTGATGCATGGCCGCATATTTCTTGGGTAATAAAATATCTGCCGCAAAACGGGCTGCTGAATTCAGCTCCATGAAAATATTCTGGTAATTGAATTTCCAGATACGGGTATTGAGTTTCAGGAACAGGGTGTTGTTGCTGAAATCACTCAGGAATAAGCTGCGCTGGCCATTACCAATAAAATTCTTATCATAGCCAAACGTGATATCAATGTATTTAGCTGCATTGAAAGTAATATACCCCCGTGCATCAAAATAATCAACACCACCGGCTGCTTTGAAATCTTTATAAAATCCGTTACCCGGTACCGCATCCCTGGACGAGATGAATTGCTGTACATATAAGGGTGATCGCTCCTGGTTATCGGTAAGATAGGCAGCAAAGCCTACTTTATTGGCAATGCGGCCCCGCAAGCTAACGCCTCTTGTATTCAGAAAAAGATCCTGGTCATTATCCTGCTCTTTAGAAACAGTATATTGAATGACCGGGTTGATCACCAGGTCAAAATCTTTTACATGCACTTCATACAGATTGGCAGGAGAAGTATAGAAATTCTTAAGAATTGGTTTTTTACTCTTGTATAGTGCCAGGTCTGCTGCAGTTACATACTCCAGGTTATTCAAATAAAGGCTGCGCAGATTATACGCATCAACTTTGGATAAACTATTTGCTCCAACCCTTTTTACAAAGTTTTCTGCTGCTCCAATTACCTGCCTGCGGCCAAATGGTTTTGTTTTGGAGAAATTGAAGGCTGAATCTTTACCGGCAATAATTTCCCAGCGGTCCATTACTATGTTTGCCTTATCACCCTGCGGCAAATAAGTTGTTTGCGCTGTCGCAACTACCGGGCAAAAAATCAGCAGGAGTCTTACAAGGGTTTGTTTAAATTGCATGCGGTGAGGATTCAGTTTAAGCCAACAAATTATGCAAAAATATCTGATAAAATCGATACAGGTCGTCAACGAAGGAAGTATTCAAACAGCAGATATGCTGATAGTTAACGGAAGAATTGAAAAGATACAGGCGCAGATCGGAACCGTTACTGGAGGTTATACTGAAATAAATGGGGAGGGTAAATATTTACTCCCGGGTGCAATTGACGACCAGGTTCATTTCAGGGAACCGGGACTAATGCATAAAGCCACTATCGCTACCGAAGCCAAAGCAGCAGTTGCCGGTGGTGTTACCAGTTTTATGGAAATGCCGAATACCATTCCCAATGCACTGACACAGGAATTGCTGGAAGATAAGTACAGCATTGCTGCAAATACCTCGCTGGGCAATTACTCCTTTTACATGGGTACCGGTAACGATAATGCGGAAGAAGTATTGAAAACGAATGATAAGCGGAGCGAAGTTTGCGGCATCAAGATATTCATGGGCTCCAGCACCGGCAATATGCTGGTGGATAATCCGAATACATTAGATAAAATATTCCGGGAAAGCGAAGTGCTCATTGCCACCCACTGTGAAGATGAAAAGATCATCCGGCAGAACCTGGAAAAAAGAAAAGCTACCGGTATTCCGTTAACAGCCGCTGACCATCCCATCATCCGGGATGAGGAAGCCTGTTATGAATCTTCCTTATATGCGATTCAAATCGCCAAGAAATACAATACCCGGCTGCATATCTTACATATCAGTACCGAAAAAGAATTACAACTCTTCACCAATCTTTTCCCATTAAAAGACAAACGCATTACCGCTGAAGTTTGTGTGCACCATTTACATTTCAGCAGCGATGATTATGTAGTTTTAGGAAATAAGATTAAATGCAACCCGGCCATCAAAGCCCCGCATAACCGGAAAGCTTTGTGGGAAGCATTGCTGGATGACAGGCTGGATGTAATCGCCACCGATCATGCACCGCATACTTTGGGGGAGAAAAATGAACCCTATGAAAAAGCCCATGCCGGTCTGCCGCTGGTGCAACATCCTGTGTTGCTAATGCTGCATTATCATCAACAAGGAAAAATATCGCTGGAAAAGATCGTGCAGAAAATGAGTCATGCGGTAGCGGATTGCTTTCAAATAAAAGAAAGAGGCTATATCCGGGAAGGTTATCACGCCGACCTGGTGATCGCAGATCTCAAACAACAAACAAAAGTGAGCAAAGAGAATATACTCTATAAATGTGGCTGGAGTCCGCTGGAAGGGTTTGAATTCCGGGCTGCTATTACCCATACATTTATAAATGGCCATTTAGTTTATGGAAATGGGGTATGGGATGAATCAGTAAGAGGGCAACGATTAGTTTTTGAACGGTAAACTTATTATAAGGGCTGGGGCATGCAAATAGACAAGATTTCTTTTAACGACATTTCGATCTTTCACCAGGAAGAAGAATTCTCCATTTTTCATAAGCTGAATTTCACCCGTACCACAGGCGGCAAAGAATGGTTGCGCAAATTCTTCAGTGAACCACACAGCGACCTGAAGAAGATACTGGGCACCCAGAAAGTGATCCGCACCCTGATGGAGCATGTGAAAGACTGGCCGACCGATATCAGTAATGGTACCGTACTGGTGATGGATAAGTTCATGGATTATTCGCTTGACCCGATCAGTGAGAACAGCAATAGCTTCAATAGTGTCGTTTACAAATGGCTGCACAGCGAAGATTATTCCATGGTAAAATATTCCATGACCCATTTTGCTGATTTCTTCAGGGGCATTAAGAAAGTGGCTGAACTCCTGGAAGATCTTGACCTGCCCATGAATATCAAGATCTATGTGGACCGCAT
>JAEUVP010000548.1 GCA_016786805.1 Chitinophagaceae bacterium
GCCTGGTTATTCAGTACTTTGGTGTAAGAAACTTTCAGGTCACCCTTGCCTAATCTTTTCAATTGTGCCCGGAAGAACTCTTCTTCATGTAAATTCTTTCCACCTTCCTCATCATCGTTCTTCCATTGCACCGGAAATTGTTTTTCAATATCAATGGGCATCAGGCCTGAAAAAATAGCATTACGGCAATACTGGGTAGCTGTTGGCAGGATACTGTAAAAACTATCTTCTTCCAGGATACGGAAACTTTCCGCAAAAATGGGTTGTATCGCTTTCCACTGATCAAACCGGAGATTATCGATCAATACAAAAAATAAAGGAGTTCCTTTTTCAACATGCGGCAACACTTTAAACTGCACTAACGAATGGCTCATCACAGGACCGTCTGCACTTTTAGGAGACACCCAGCCTGCATAATTTTTTGAAACAAATTTGAAAAATTCGGTATTGGCTTCTGCTTTCTGGCTTTGCAATACTTCCTGCATTTCGGGGCTGTCACTTTTCTGCATTTCCAGTTCCCAGTATACTAACTTTTTATAAATATCCATCCACTCATTATAATCCGGGTTGCTGTTGAGTGCCATAAACAAGTTACGGAACTGCTGCTGGTAGGCAGTGGTTGTTTTTTCTGCCACCAGTCTCCTGTTGTCAATTATTTTTTTCAGGCTCAACCAAACCTGGTTGGGGTTCACCGGTTTGATCAGGTAATCACTAATCTGCGAACCGATGGCTTCATCCATCAGGTTTTCTGTTTCATTCTTGGTGATCAGTACCACCGGCAATGACTGGTTGATCTCTTTGATCTTGGCTAGGGTTTCCAGGCCGGTAATGCCGGGCATGGTCTCATCGATCAACACCACATCCACCAGGTTCTCCTTTACATAATCAATCGCATCAAAACCATTGGTAAAGGTTTGCACTTCGTAGCCCTTATTTTCGAGGAATATTTTCTGCGACTGTAAACTCTCTATTTCGTCGTCCACCCAGATAATTTTTGCAACTGCCATTCTTACTAGTTTGAAGTTTGTGATTAACGATCTTCTGTTCATTACCCCTGTTCACGGGAAACCGGCTCCTTTCAAAAATAGCTTATTAAGTCCGGTCGTTGTACTTTTGCCGCCTGCCCTTCCGGGGCCTTTAACAAAAAAGCAACAATGACGCCAGTTCGCAAGATCATCAACGACCCGGTCTATGGTTTTATTACAATTGATCACCCGCTGATCCTGCAAATTATTTCCCATCCCTGGTACCAGCGGTTACGCAATATTCACCAGATGGCATTTGCTCACCTGGTATATCCCGGTGCTGTTCATTCAAGATTACATCATTCCTTAGGTGCCTACCACCTGATGAGCATGGCTTTGTTTGAATTAAAAAGCAAAGGCATTGCCATAACCCCAGAAGAAGAACTGGGTGCAAAGATTGCCATCCTATTGCATGATATGGGTCATGGACCATATTCGCATGCACTGGAACAAGAACTGATCACGGATGTTCACCATGAAACTATTTCCTTGCTACTGATCAAAAAACTGGATGAAGAGTTCGACGGGCAATTACAAACCGCCATCGCCATTTTCACCAATAAACATCCCAAACCATTTTTGCACCAGTTGGTATCCGGTCAGTTAGATGTGGACCGTATGGATTACCTGAACCGGGATAGTTTTTTTACCGGTGTGGCAGAAGGGGTGATCGGGTATGACCGTATTATAAAAATGCTGGCGGTAAAAGACGGGCAGCTGATGGTGGAAGAAAAAGCCATTTATTCTATTGAGAAATTCCTCGTGAGCCGGAGGCTGATGTACTGGCAGGTGTATTTACACAAAACAGTGCTGGGTGCTGAAATGATGCTGGTAAAGATTATCCGCAGGGCGAAAGAACTGATCGGCAAAGGAGAAAAAGTAAATGCGGTTTCCGCAGCACTGGATTTCTTTTTACAACAAACAGATGGCCGGGTCTCCATTGCCAGCCATTTGGATACATTTTGCCAGTTGGACGATCATGATGTAATGGCCACGATCAAGAACTGGTGTTTTCACCCGGATAAAATATTGTCAACGCTTTGCCGTTCTTTGATCGACCG
>JAEUVP010000022.1 GCA_016786805.1 Chitinophagaceae bacterium
ACTGTATTAGCAATAGCAGTTCCGGGTTGCAGCGAATACAGCCGCAAACAAACGGATGAACTGACAGAATGGGTGAAACGTCCGCAGATCGGTATGAAAGGATTGGTCTTTATTAAATGCAATGGGGACGGAACGTACAAAAGCAGCGTAGATAAATTTTACAGTGAGGAAAGACTGAAAGCCATTGCTGATGCAGCAGGTGCCAAAGCCGGTGATCTTATTTTGATCTTAGCCGGTGCAGAAGAACGCACCCGGAAAGCGATCAGCGACCTGCGGATGGAAATGGCCAATCGGTTGGGTTTACGAAATGATACTGAATTCAAATTACTATGGGTGCTCGACTTCCCCTTATTTGAATACGATGAAGAAGGTAACCGTTGGGTAGCCCGTCACCACCCGTTCACTTCGCCCAAGCCTTCTGATATTGAGACCATGATTAGTAATGATCCTGTTATTCATAATGCAGCAGAATACCTGAAACATCCGTATGCCAATATAAAAGCCAATGCCTATGACATGGTGTTAAACGGGAACGAAATTGGTGGTGGTTCTATTCGTATCTACCAGCGGGAGTTGCAGGAAAAAATGTTTGCAGCATTAGGTATGGATAAAGAAGAACAACTGCATAAGTTCGGTTTCCTCCTGGGAGCATTTGAATATGGTGCGCCACCCCATGGTGGTATTGCTTATGGTTTCGACCGTCTTTGTGCCATTCTTGGCGGCAGCGAAAGTATCCGTGATTTTATTGCGTTTCCGAAAAACAATTCAGGCAGGGATGTGATGCTGGATGCCCCGGCAACGATTGATGAAAAACAGTTTACGGAATTACAAATCAAACTGGATTTGAAGTAATGCCCGTTAGATGGAGGATATATATCATCCTGAATTTTCTGCTGGCAATACCTGCCCTGGCTGCTTTAATTCTTCTTATCATTAGTTTTTATAGCACAACCGGAAATGACCCTGGTTTTACGATTTTATTTTGTACATCATTCCTGATAATAATGGTTAATAATTTTTTCGGCATCCTGATGTACCAGCGCTACTTTCCCGGCAAATTGTTTCCTGTACATATTAAAAGAATAAATCTTGTTCTGTTAATACTTACATGGGTTGTTGTGTTACTCTTGGCCCTGGTTACAGGCTTTGGAGCTTTTGAAGAGTTTAGTTCTGATAATACAGAACGAAACTCGGCTGGCAAAATAGCCGTCTTCATACTTTCCTTTGTAATTATTTCACAAGCTGCTGTACTTGTTATGCAGGCGAAGCTGTCTAACCTCATCCAGCGAAATAACCGGGAAAACATGCAGGATATGATCGATAGTATAGGTCAATAACCGGGAAATGAATACTTAACAATATGAAGATAAGCTGGCAACTATACAGGATTATTTGTTTACTGCAAATGCTGATCACAACCTTTTTTTCTTTCACCTCCCTGATCAGTCTTTTCAATACGGGCAGGATCTATTATTTTTTGGAAACCATCTTTTTTGTATTGATGGCTGCCCTGGCCATTTTTGCTTTGAACCTGGTGAATACTAACTATCCGGACAAGCCGGTAGCCGGTAAACAAAAGACCATATTCAACTGGCTGTTCCTTATCAATTTTTTTCTGCTGGCGTTCCTGTTCGGACTTTTCTTTGCAGAATACAGGAGTCTTGAGTTGTTAGGGTCAATTACCGGAAGTGCTGCATTCTCATTACCGTTCCGGTTCCTGGTCCCGCTCCTTATTAAATCGGCTGTGCTTATTTTTCAACTCCTCATTCTCTACGGGCTTTTTAACCTGCGCCGGGAATTGTACCGAAATTTTTTTATGAATAAACAATTTGAGTTCGAGGAAGGGGCTGTACCCTGATCAGCCAAAATTTCGTTGCTTTCTCATTTTATAGGCTATATACACTGCTGTCATAGCTGCAATACCGATCATGACCCAAAAAACAAATTTGCGGGGCGGTGGTTGCCGGTCGACTCCGCCGGCAATTTTATTTTTGCATTGCTGCAGGTAAAAGCCCAGTTGTGGGTAATTACTATTGAGCTGTTTCACTTCTTCAAACTTTTCTTTTGCTTTCCTGTAAAATTGCTGGTAGAAAAACCCCAATCCCTGGTTGAAAGCCATGGTCGCCTTACTGGCCTGGGGTTTGATGCCAGCACTATCTATGTATTCCCGCACCACACTGATCGGGATAGCAAAATTAAATCCACTGGCCAGGCTTCCGTTTCCGAGATCAAGGCTGCCAAAAGTTGCCAGTGCCACCACTTCTCCTTTATCATTACAAACAGGGCTGCCGCTGCTACCATGACTGATCACCGCATCCATTTGTATCACCGGCCAGCCGCCCGTTGATTTTTTTATAGCACTGACAATACCAGCTGTTAAGGTAGGTTCAATGCCGGAAGCTGCGGAAAGAAATGAATTGCTGGTAACAGGTTCAGGATAACCGATCACCAGGGCCTGTGCTCCTATTCGTATTAAAGAATCATTGGCAATAACCAGCGTCGGAAGATCCTTAACCTCTTCTGCTTTCAGTATGGCTACATCTTTCCCTGGCATTGCCCTTCCTTTTATAATGACTGTTGCCTTTTTCCGTATCGTCTCCGTTCCGTTAGTGCCGGTGTCTGCCCTGTACAACACGTAAAACTCTTTCTGCAAGTCAAATAATATCATGGATGAAACCTGTGAATAAATCAACCCATAGGTATTGGATAAAAGGTTTCGTTGTTCCTCCGTCAGCGTCATTGCCCAGGATGTTTGCAGCGCATTGATATTGGTCTGTGTTACTTCCTGGAAGGTTTCTAAAATAAATTTATTGCGGATATAGACACTGTCCCGGTCAATGATATGACAGTTGGTCACAATATAGCCATCGCCGGTAATTAAAAAACCTGTACCATTCGATTGAACACGCCGGGCCTGCCGGAAATACTCGTTGGTGGAAGAGAAAAACCGCAGCGGTGATTTATACAAGGCCCGTATAACTATATCCAGTTTTTGAGCAGGTGATAAAAGACGGCCGCTGGTATCCAGTTTTTTTACTGAATCCACCAGCTTGTCAAATATCCGCTCATTAATATCTACTTTATTTACATACACCGTGGCGGAGAAAACGGCTTGTACCATCACGATCCCCGGAGAGTTACGGGCATAATTATGTTCAGGATTAACAGGCTGGGCATTACCAGTTCCTGCCCAAAATAGTAGGCCGATCAGAAAAAAATATTGCTTACACATCAGTAGGGATTTCATCATGCGATTAAAATACAAAAACTACATGGTAAACCTCCGCAATTTTATTTGCTGTATCCATGAGCAGCGATTTTTGTAATTTACTGACGAAATTAATCATCATGCGATATTATTTGCTGCTGCTCAGTTTTGTTGCTATTGCCTGCCAGAAAGAAACAGCAGATGTGCCGGGTTCCGGTTCCCTGCCAGCTTCTAATATAATGAATGTGGCATATGGCTCGGATGCTGCCCAAAAAATGGATATTTATTTACCTGCAGGAAGAAGTACCGTTACTACAAAGGTCCTGGTGCTTATTCATGGGGGCGCCTGGGCTACAGGAGATAAAACTGATTTCGCCTCCTTTGTTGACAGCCTACAGCGCAGGTTGCCGGGCTATGCGATCTTCAATATCAACTACCGTCTTTCGACAGGCACCAGCAATTCATTCCCCGCACAGGAAAATGATACCAAAGCAGCTATAGAATTTATCTATTCAAAAAGAGATGAGTATAAGATCTCGGATAAGTTTGTGTTACTTGGGGCCAGTGCAGGCGGACATCTTGCTTTATTACAGGGCTACAAATACAACAGCCCGGTAAAAGTAAAAGCCATTGTATCCTTTTTTGGGCCAACAGATATGACGGACCTGTATAATAATCCCGCCTCTCCGTTCATTCCTGCTGCAACCATCGCCCAGATCGTAGGCGCCACCCCGGCCAGCAACCCGGCTTTGTACCAGCAATCAAGCCCGATCAATTTTGTAACGGCGCAAAGTCCGCCTACTATTTTGTTACATGGCGGCCTGGACCCCCTAGTGTCTCCTTCACAAGCCGTTGCATTGGACGCCAAACTACAGTTGGCAGGAGTTACACATCAATATGTTTTTTACCCCACCGAAGCACATGGCTGGGTGGGTGATAACCTGGTACATTCCTTCAACCAGGTGCAGGCTTTTTTAACAGTAAACGTTCAATAGCCATGTTTATAAAAGTAATACGATGGCATTACCGGGCAACAATGGCCTCACTGGCATTGATATTTTCTGTTTTCCTTTTTGAATTCATAAGAAGCCGGCTTGATAAAAATTCATTTGATCTCGGCTATGTTGAATACGTGGTTCCTTTATTGTTGTTATTGCTTTGCGGAGCTTTCTTTTTCAGCCTTTTTAAATGGAATAAAAAGCTTGCCCGGAAAGAGCCATCAGATCTTTTCTGGATGATCATTTTACTGGGTACAATACTTATGAGTTTGGGCATATTTCATACAATTGAGAATTGGGATGACGTATTCCCTTCCCCAAAAACCCCCAACCCAATGGGCTATTTTTTTGAAGGCCTGTTCGGGGCCAAACCTGAACCTGTAAAAAAAATGAACAAGATTTTGTTCTGGCTCTATACTTCTGCCAGCCTGTCTGTCCTGATTTCAATGTTGATTACTGTGATGTTACAACGACAAAAAACAGCTGCCGCAACTTAATTACAGCCTCCTTCGTTCTCTCATAATTTCGTTACTTTGAAATGTGAACCAGCATACCCCTCTTGCAGAGAGAATAAGACCCAAAACATTGGATGAACTGGCCGGTCAGCAACACCTGGCCGGTAAAGGAAGCATATTAAGAACCGCCATAGAAAACGGACATATTCCCTCCATGATCTTATGGGGACCACCCGGAACCGGTAAGACCACTATTGCCAATATTATTGCGAATACATTACAGGCCCCTTTTTTTATGCTGAGTGCAATCAGCTCCGGTGTAAAAGAGGTGAGAGAAGTGATTGAAGAAGCCAAAACAAAACCTGGTGCTATTTTATTCATTGATGAGATCCATCGTTTCAATAAGGGGCAACAGGATGCTTTACTGGGTGCTGTTGAAAAAGGCATTATTACCCTGATCGGTGCCACTACAGAAAACCCTTCCTTTGAAGTCAACAGCGCCTTACTGAGCAGGTGCCAGGTGTATGTATTAAAAGCACTGGAAGAAAAAGATCTTATCCAGCTATTGCATACTGCTCTTGAAAAAGATGAAGTGCTCAAGACAAAAAAAATTGAACTGAAAGAAACCGAAGCCCTGATCAACATTTCCGGTGGGGATGCCCGCAAACTATTGAACCTGCTGGATCTTGTTTGCAGTTATGTGTCAGACAACTCTAAACTGTCAGAAACATTGATAACCGACAAACTGGTGATGGAAGTAGCCCAAAAAAGAATTGCCCTCTACGATAAAAGTGGTGAACAACACTACGACATTATTTCAGCATTTATAAAATCGATTCGTGGCAGTGATCCCAATGCTGCAGTGTACTGGCTGGCCCGGATGATTGAAGGTGGTGAAGATGTAAAATTCATTGCCCGCAGGTTACTGATACTGGCCAGTGAGGATATCGGTAATGCTAATCCGACTGCTTTAGTTATGGCCAATGCAACCTTCGAAGCCGTTAATAAAATCGGGTACCCTGAATCAAGCCTTATTTTATCGCAATGTGTGATCTACCTGGCTTCCAGTGCTAAAAGTAATTCTGCTACGGTGGCGATCGGGGAAGCTTCAGCAGCGGTAAAAAAATATGGGGATCTGCCGGTGCCGCTTCATATCCGCAATGCACCCACCAAACTGATGAAGAACCTGGATTACGGCAAAGGATACCAATATTCCCATAGTTATGAGAATAATTTTTCAGCCCAGGAATATTTACCAAAAGAAGTAGCCGGTATCAAATTTTATGACCCGGGGAAGAATGCCAGGGAAGAAGAATTAAGAAAGTTCCTGAAAAATTTATGGAAGGATAAATACAATTACTGATTGAATAGTATGAAATGGACACTAAAAAAATTTGAAGACCTGGCAGTTGATGAACTGTACGCATTGCTCCGCTTAAGAACAGAAGTATTTGTAGTGGAACAAAATTGTGTGTTCCAGGATATGGATAATAAAGACCAGGGCTGCTATCACCTGATGGGCTGGAAAGAAAATGAACTGGTTGCTTACACCAGGCTGGTGCCGCAAGGAATTTCTTATCCTGCATATCCATCTATTGGCAGGGTGGTTACTTCTCCTGCAGCAAGGGGCGGAGGAATCGGAAGGAACTTAATGAAAAAAAGTATTGAAGAAACAAGACGATTGTTTGGCAATGGACCCATAAAGATCGGAGCCCAGCTATACCTGCTAGCATTTTATTCTTCACTTGGCTTTGTTCAAACCAGTACTATATATATGGAAGATGGCATTGAACATATAGAAATGATACTATCATAGGCATTTTTCGTAAATCCACTACGTAATAAAACAAATTTGGGGTCAAAAAAAGAAAAAAGACCTGCTAATATCTTCTATGATGATTTTAGTTTCTCTACTTTAGTCTTGAAAATCCAATAGTAGAAAAACCAGAAATCTGATACCATGAGAACAAGTGTACTCAAAGTACGTTATATCGTACTAGTTTGTCTCGTTGCCATCTCTTCACTCCGTACCTCAGCCCAATCAATCAGTTCATCTGATGGAAAATTTGAAATAGGCCTTGGCCTTGGACCTTCATTTTTCCTCGGTGACCTTGGCGGAACGCAAGGCGTCGGAAAGACCTTTGTGAAAGATGTCAACTTTCCTTTCACCAAACTGATGAAAGGCATTTTCGTGAATTATTATCCTGCCGAATTTGTCGGGTTGCGGGTAGCTCTCAACGCCGGTCACCTCGAAGGCGATGATGCGATCATCGACAATAAAGGTGGTGCTGAACGTTTCCGCAAACAAAGGAACCTGAAGTTCCAGTCGAAAATGATGGAGGGTTATGCAGCGCTTGAATTCTATCCTACTGTTTTCTTTGAACAGTATGAAGGATTAGAGCACAAACTGCGTCCTTATGCCGTGATCGGCTTTGGTATGTTTCATATGAACCCACAGGGAGAATATATCGCCCCCAATGGTGATAAAACATGGGTGGACCTGAAGCCCCTGAGAACAGAAGGCCAGGGCATGGCAGAATATCCTGACCGTAAAGAATACTCTCTATGGCAGCAGGAGATCCCGATGGGCTTTGGATTCAAATACTATGTAAAAGAAACCATGTATGTGGGTTTCGAGATACTCCACCGGAAAACGTTTACTGACTACGTGGATGATGTAAGTACAAAGTACATCAACCCCGCTTTATTCAACACTTACCTGACACCAACAGAAGCTGTAATGGCCCGGCAACTGGCTTACAGGGAAACATTAGCCAATCCCAGCCAAAACCGTCCCTTTATAAATTCACAACGTGGAGACCCTACCGAAAATGATGCATTCTTCTCTGGTATGCTTCGCTTAGGATGGAGGATCAACAGTGACAATTCACCTAACGGAAGAGCAAGACGCCAGCTGAGATGTCCTGTGTTCTATTGATAACTCCGAAAAAACCGAACCACTATGAAGCCCTTTTTCTATTCTTCCAAAAAAATACTGTACACCCTTGCTGTATGCACCGGTGTGCTGTTATCCGGCCAGTCTTCTGCATCAGGCAAGCCTGTTGAAGAAGAACCCAAAAAAGCGAAGAACACGGCTGCATCTTCCAAGAATAACAATGCCGTAAAGATCTACCCGGATATGGTGAAACGGAAAATGCATGTAGTGGCAAAAGAAAAGGAGCTTGATTTCTTTGTATTCGATCTGGCAGGCACACTGATCGAACATTCCAAAATGAAACCGAAAGATCATTTAAAGATAGCCGGGCTGGCCCGTGGTAAATACATTTACCGTGTTTTCTCGGGTGATGAAGAAACAGCCAGCGGTGAATTTGAAATAAGATGATGAACCTATTATAAACGCTGTCCAATAAGCGGCAGAGAGCTTAATAAAATCTGATACCCTGGTTGACAAACCTGATCCGTTCTCTATTGGTACTCTCATATAGTATAAATTTTATTAAACACTCTCTGCCACCGCTTATTGGCTTTTATCCCTCTGAGTTCTTTTTACATTGCCAATAACTAAGAAAACCCGCAGGGCAGGGAAATTGTTCTAATCCCGTATCCAGGTGAAAAACCAGTAGTGCTGGCCCCTGAACGATTTTTTCAATCACTTCCTGCCACTGCCTGCGGGAATTGTATCCCACTTTCTGCCTATATCCCCTATTTTTTATTACTACCTCATTATCTGTTATTAACAGGTTCAAAAAATAACTGTTTTCAGGGAGAGGATTTTTGAAAAAGATGCCTACTTTAGGATGACAGACCTGTTAAAGCATCGCTATGGATCCATTAACAGGGGCGAATGCCGAAAAGCCAAACGAGTAGGCCCACAAACCAAAATCAACCAAAATGAACTTAATTGAAAGAGCAAAAAACATCAT
>JAEUVP010000024.1 GCA_016786805.1 Chitinophagaceae bacterium
AAAGATGTCTTTAATACCGTGAGTGCCGTGAGCGGCACCCGGCATCACCCGCCGCTGGCCGAAGCAAAACCCGATGAACCTTTTGCGGATACGATCCGGATGGCCCTGCAATGGAATGGGGCGAAATGGGTGACAGCAGAATAGTTTTCTTTTATACTTTATGTTGAATTCATGAAAAGATTCCTGCAACCTTCTTTACCTGTTGCGATCCTCCGGATGCTGATGGGAATTATTTTGATGGCACATGCTATAGCAAGACTCGCCGATTACACTATACCGGGATTTGGTGATTTCCTCAACAGTAAAGGTTTTCCATTGGGTTTCTATCTGGCCTGGGCCGTTACCTTGTTTGAACTGGCGGGAGGTTTTTGTATGTTCCTTGGTTATTTCATCCGGCTCTTTTGTATCGGGGAAATTATTATCCTGTTTACCGGGATCATTCTTGTACACTGGCAAAATGGTTGGTTTGTGGTTGGTAAGACATTGGGCGGAATAGAATACAGTGTGGTACTCATTATTGTATTGGCAGTTATTTTTCTTGCCGACAGTCAAAAGAAAAATAGCAGTCCCTGAATGAAAGATGGGGGCAAAGCCTTCTTTGTTTATTATCTTGCGGCAGCTTATGAGACCCATTGAAGATACATACCGCCACAAAGGATTACGGAAAAAACTGGTTGATATTGTCCGCAGCAAAGGCATCACCGATGAAACCGTACTGGAAGCGATCAACAAAATTCCCCGTCATTTCTTTTTAGATTCTGCGTTTGATGAACTGGCTTATGAAGACCGGGCTTTCCCGATCGGTGAAGGGCAAACGATCTCGCAGCCTTACACTGTAGCTTACCAGACCCAGTTGTTAGCCATTAAAAAATTTGATAAGGTACTGGAAGTGGGCACCGGCAGTGCTTACCAGGCCTGTGTACTGGCTGAAGTGGGAGCGATGGTATACACGATCGAACGGCAGAAGAAATTGTATGATGCGAATAAGAATTTCCAGCACCTTAAAAAATATCCCTCTATTAAATTCTTTTATGGCGATGGCTATGAAGGATTACCCACCTATGGCCCCTTTGATAAAGTGATCATCACCGCAGCCGCACCGGAGATACCGCCCAAACTGATCGAACAATTAAAACCCGGTGGTATGATGGTAATTCCGTTGGGTGCCGGTGATGTGCAACGGATGATGCGGATCACCAAACTGGAGAATGGTGCCCTGAAAGAAGAAGTGTTTGATCATTTTTCTTTTGTCCCGATGATCGAGGGGAAGAAGTCATAAGAATTTCCAACAAGGAACAAGGTGTTTTGAATAGAGAATGACCTCACTTCATTATTGGTAATTTTTTACTCTTTGTCCACTATTCGCTTCTAAACAAATTGTTCTAGTAACTGGATCCTCTTCTCCACCGGCGGATGCGTGGAAAAGATATTATCCCAGGATGCTGATTTATGGGCTGAGGGTTTCGGGTTATCAATAAAGAGTTGCGCAACATCACGACTTTCTACTGCTTCGATCATCGGGTCGGCAGCTACTTTTCGTAAAGCACTGGCTAATGCGTAAGGCTTCTTTGTCATATCGGCGGCACCGGCATCAGCTAAATATTCTCTTTTGCGGCTGATACCAAAGCGTAATAAGATGGATAATAAATAAGCTACTGCCGTGACAGCAATGGCGATAAGAATAATAGCACCGCTTCCTTTACTATCCTTATCTCTTTTACCCGAACCGGCAAAACGAAGACTCCGGAATGCC
>JAEUVP010000026.1 GCA_016786805.1 Chitinophagaceae bacterium
ACCAGCCAGCCGGCACTGCCGACGTTCCGGGTGATGTCAGCACTCACAATAAAGATACCCGAGCCGATCATGGAACCGGCCACGATCATGGTACCATCAAACAGTCCGAGTGTGGGCTTAAAGGAAGTTGGTTGATCCTGCATAGCGTTAGTTTAAGAGGGACAGTTTTTTAGAAGCAGGGAAAATACAGATTTCCGGCAAAAACGGGTTAAAAGAATTATTAACGGCGGCTTTTTTAAAAGTTTTGTGGCTGGGCAATTTTTACCGATTTTCGGCAATCATTGTTACCATCAAATCCGTTGCATGTCAAAAAATAACCGGCTTACTTTATATATAATGATCGCCATGGTACTGGGTATCGTGGTAGGTTATTTTATCAATACCAATGCGTCACCGGAATTCATCAAAGCATTTGGTCCCAAGATCAAATTACTGACCACCATCTTTCTCCGGTTAGTACAGATGGTCATCGCCCCGCTTGTCTTTGCCACCCTCGTAGTGGGTATTGCTAAACTGGGCGACTTGAAAACAGTAGGCCGGGTGGGAGGGAAAGCCATGCTCTGGTTTGTGTCTGCCTCATTGATTAGTTTGTTCCTCGGGTTATTATTGGTGAGTATTACGAAACCCGGTGTTGGGGTAAACCTTTCCAATACTGACGTGGAGGGTGTAAAAGAATTGATGAAAAAGCAGGAAGAATTTTCCCTGGCGAAATTCATTGAACATGTGTTTCCGAAAAGTGTGATCGAAGCAATGGCGACCAACGAGATATTGCAGTTGGTGGTATTCTCTGTTTTCTTCGGTGTGGCATTAACTGCTATTGGTAAGGCCGGCGAACCAGTGATCAAAGCACTGGATTCTGTAGCACATGTAATGCTGAAGATGGTGGGGTATATTATGAATGTGGCACCGATCGGCGTTTTTGGAGCTATGTGTGCGGTGATCTCTGCAAAAGGATTAGGTATTCTGACCACTTATGCAAAGTATATTGGCTCCTTTTATCTTGGCTTAATTGTATTGTGGGCCTTACTATTATTGGTAGGCTACCTGATCTTAAAAAACAGGCTGCCTGTTTTATTGAGACGAATCTCCAACCCGATGGCTGTTGCCTTCAGCACCGCCAGCAGTGAAGCGGTATTACCCAAGCTGATCGAAGAAATGGAACGTTTCGGTTGTAAGGATAAGATTGTTTCGTTTGTACTTCCGTTAGGTTATTCTTTCAACCTGGATGGAAGTATGATGTATATGACATTTGCCAGCATGTTCATTGCACAGGCATATAATATTACATCCGTTACTGGTGATATCGGAACACAGATTACCATGCTGCTGGTATTCATGCTCACCAGCAAAGGCGTGGCCGGTGTGCCAAGGGCTTCGCTGGTTGTGGTACTGGCAACAGCCGGTATGTTTGGTATTCCTGCAGAAGGTATCGGCCTCATTTTGGCCATTGATGTTTTCTGCGATATGGGCCGTACCATGACCAATGTATTAGGCAATGCCTTAGCAACTGCTGCTGTCAGTAAGTGGGAAGGTGCACTGGCCCATGCACCACATGAGCATCATGAAGGGCATGATCATTCAACAACACAAAATCATTAAATCAAGAGGGAATAGTTATGTTTTTACTGGAAGCGTTTCATTGGACAAGTTTATTACAACCGCAATGGTATATTGAGAATGGCGGGCTGTGGCTTTTATTATTTGTGGTATTTGCAGAAACGGGTTTATTTGTGGGCTTCTTTCTGCCGGGCGACTCCTTGTTATTTGTGTCCGGCATCTTTGCGCATGAAATAACAAAAACCGGGCAGGCTCCTGAACCCGGACTAGGTTACCAGTTCTTAAAATTATTTGGTGTTGAATATCCTTATACCTACTGGATCGATCTTTTTGTATTGATCGGGCTGATCTCCTTTGTGGGTATTCTGGGTAATGCGGTGGGTTACTGGACAGGAAGAAAAGTAGGCCCGGCCATGTATAGCTGGAAAGACCGTTTCCTTTTCAAGAAGAAATACCTGCACCAGGCCCATGATTTTTATGAAAAGCATGGTGGCCTTGCTGTGATCGGTGCCCGTTTTCTGCCCTTCATCAGGACCTTTGCACCGATCGTGGCCGGTATCGTACAAATGGACAGGAAGAAGTTTCATTTCTTCAACGTAGTGGGATGTATCGCCTGGGTAAGCAGTATGATACTGGGCGGCTTCTTTTTACAAAAATGGGTGTGGGAGTGGTTCCAGTTTGATTTGAAAGAACATTTGGAGATCATTGTACTTGGTATCGTCCTTGTTACTACTGCACCGGTCATTATTAAAATGATAACCGGGAAAGCCAAGCACCCGGAAACGCCGGCGAAAAGCTAAATTATACTTGCCCATATGAATCAACCCAAACCAGCATCCATATTCAATGTAGCTGTTATTGTGGCTGCATTAGGATATTTCGTTGATATCTATGATCTGTTGTTGTTCACCATTGTAAGAGAGCCAAGTCTTGCAGGCCTGGGTGTTGACCTGGCAGATGGAAAAGCTGTGTTAGCGGCCAGTACCAAGATCATTAACTGGCAAATGATCGGGTTACTTATTGGTGGTATCCTCTGGGGAATCATGGGAGATAAAAAGGGAAGACTTTCTGTATTATTTGGGTCGATCATTCTTTACTCTGTTGCCAATTTCATCACCGGCTTTGTTGAAAATACCGATCAGTATGCCTACGCAAGATTTGCTGCAGGAATTGGTTTAGCCGGTGAATTAGGAGCTGGGATCACCCTGGTTAGCGAACTGTTGCCAAAAGCAAAAAGAGGTATTGGAACATCATTAGTTGCCGGTATCGGTTTGTTCGGAGCTGTGTTTGCTTACTTTACCTTCAAATTTACCAATGACTGGCGCCTGTGTTATAAGATCGGCGGTGGATTGGGCGTTGCTTTATTATTTCTACGGATCAGTGTGGCAGAGAGTGGTATGTTCAAACAAGCCAGGGAACAAAATGTTTCTAGAGGGAACATACTCATGTTTATTAATAACGGGCAGCGGTTTAAAAAATATATACTTGCTATTTTAATCGGGTTGCCTACCTGGTATGTGATCGGCATACTGGTAAATTACAGTAACCGCTTTGCCAAGGTTTTTTACGAGGATAGCAAAATTGAATCAGGGCGGGCTATTATGTATGCCTATGCAGCTATTGCCGTCGGTGATATTTTAGTAGGCCTGATCAGCCAATATTTCAAAAGCCGGAAAAAGGCGTTGTATTTATTTTATGGCTTTACGATTTTATCAGGTATTCTTTTCTTCAGTGGCTTTATACAGTCTGATACCACTATGTACATTGCCTGTGCAGCATTAGGTTTCAGCACAGGTTTCTGGGCCATTTTTGTTACGATGGGAGCTGAACAATTCGGAACGAACCTCCGGGCTACCGCTGCCACCACGATTCCGAATATGGTCCGGGGTGCATTGCCACTGATCAACATGATGTTCCTGGATGTATTCCAGAAAAGCTGGGGCTGGGATATTGTGCAGAGTGGCATTATTACCGGTATCATTGTTATGGCGATCACCTTAGTGGCAGCCTATTTCACCGAAGAAACTTTTCATAAAGACCTAAACTATATCGAGGCAGAAGAAATGATGCCGTAGTTTTGAATATGCCTAAATTCCTCATTGTCCGCTTTTCTTCCATTGGTGATATTGTTCTCACCACACCTGTTATCCGTTGTTTAAAACAACAGGTTCCGGATGCAGAAGTGCATTTCCTGACCAAAGATGCATTTCGTTCCGTAGTAGTGCATAATCCCTACATCGATAAACTCCATGTGCTGGCACATAGCTGGGAGCTGATGATTGAAGAACTGAAAGAGGAAGGTTATGATTATATCATCGACCTTCATCATAATGTGAAAACACTAAAACTGAAAAAGGCACTGAATGTTAAATCCTTTTCGTTTCACAAACTGAATATTGAAAAATATATTTATACCAGCATCAAGATAAATGTATTGCCCAAAAAACTTCATATTGTTGACCGCTACCTGAGAACAGTGGAATCATTCGGGGTAAAGAATGACGGTAACGGACTGGATTACTTTATTGCCCCGGAGGAAGAAACAAAAAAGCAGGATATCCCTGCTTCGCATTATGCCGGGTATATCGCTTGTGTGATCGGAGCTGCACATGGCACTAAACGATGGCCGGTGCAGAAATGGAAAGAGTTTTGTACCAATATGGACCACCCGGTTATGTTATTGGGAGGGAAAGAAGATGCAGCAGCAGGCAATGAGATCGCATCCGTGGATGATGTGAAAGTGTACAATGCCTGTGGTAAATTCAGTATCAATGAAAGTGCCGACCTGGTGAAGAAGGCCAAACTGGTCGTAACTAACGATACAGGATTAATGCATATTGCTGCTGCATTCAAAAAGCCGATCATTTCCTTATGGGGCAATACAGTGCCTGCTTTTGGAATGTATCCCTACTATGGGGATAATTTCCGCCAGCATTATTTTGATGTGTTTGAAACAAAGAAATTGTGGTGCCGCCCCTGCTCCAAGATCGGGTATGATAAATGTCCGCTCGGGCATTTCAAGTGCATGCAAAAAATCGTCGCTGATGATATCGTGACCGCTGTTAAAAGAAGGCTGTGATCTTTTTCCACCAGGGTTCAGGTTTCGGGTGGAATAAAGGGTAAGCCGTATGCGCCTGCACTTCCGCCAAAATTTCTAATTCCAGCATGGATCGTTCTTCTGCGGTCAGTTGCCTGTTATTATCGGTAGTGCAGGAAAGCCAGTTTTGAATTTGTCTTGCTTCTGCAGGGGTAGATTCTCCGCGGAGGTATCTTCCTGTTTTCTGTATTAAAGTTTCTGCTGTCATAAGGGTAAGTTTAATGGTTGGGGATTACAAATATTAAAACAGGTTAAATGCTTTTTGAAAAGCATACCTGATCATTTTAACGTCAATGGATGGCAGGTAATGGCTCCACCAGTTGTCCGGTTGTTTTTGCATAAACAAAGAGGAGCGCAGTGTGGCCATATTATCTGCATAAATTGGCTGCTCTACAGGCCTTCTAGCTTTTTGTAACTGATCAACGCTGAAACCGGGAATCACTTTTGTTGCAGTAACCGGAATTTCATTTTCATCAGTGACTTGCGTGTTGATACTTTTAACCACAGACCGGCGGACTTCTGTGTATAGATGTAAGGAGAGAGAAAAGTTAACAGGTAATGTGTGTCGCTTTTCCCAAAGAGAAATAAAAATATCTCTTACGATCTGTTTGGCTGCTTCTGGTGAGCCTGTTTTGTCAAAGCAATAGGAGAATAAGGGATAAAAGTAGCGGTGATGGATCTCTTCAAAGGCTGAAGTATCATCTACTAATAACTGGTCAATAAGGGTTTGCTCCGGAGTGAAATTCCTGCTCATAAAGGGTACGATTTAATGAAACAATCCGGATACTGGAAGTTGTTAATCGCAGGAATTGGGGTACGAAATCTGGATGCAAACTATAAAGAAAATACGTTGATGCAAAACAAATGAGCTGCTGTTTTGATAGGAAAACTACGTGCCGGCAACACAAAGATTTGAAGCTAAAAGAGATAAACCCGGTTAAAATATTCTAAAACTTATCCACTCGTAATTGTACGTTTGTGTTGATATTATTTTTAAGACCTGAAATAGTTTCTGTAATACCGCTGATTATAAAAGCAGTTAATGATGCATACTAAAGTAACGATCAGTTATCGGCTTATACTCTTTTTCTCTGCTCAGGCAGTTTATTGCTTTTGTTCAGCTCAGCTGACTTCGGGAGTCAGTTCATTTTTGATGAGCGATAGCGTACGGGTAACAATCGACCAGCCTACTGTTTTTAAAAGAAATAGAGAAACAGTCATTGTTTTTTTTGCTTTGCCAAACGGAAACACTACAGAGCAAACAATGGGTAAAAAAATGCAACCGGGTGATGACTGGCATTTTGATATCCAGCATATCAAAGCGCAGACCCGTTTTATCCGGCAACAGTGGAGTAAAAGGAATCTTGTTGTTATTTACCTGGAGAATAATTTGAAAAGCTGGCCTGCCTGGAAGCAACGTCATCCTGCATTCCGGCAACTGATCCCGCATATCATTGATTCATTGACCGGTCTGGTTGATGTTAAAAAGAAATCAGTTTACCTGAATGGCCACAGTGGTGGCGGGAGTTTTATTTTTGGATTCCTGGCTTCCTATGATAAAATACCGTCGTATATAAAAAGGATCAGTTTCCTGGACAGTGATTATGGATATGACAGCAGCTATTATCACAAATTCAGGCAATGGCTGCAAGAGGTAAAGGGAACAGCTTTAAATGTATTTGCGTATAACGACAGTGTGGCATTGTATAACGGGAAACCGGTGGTATCAGCAACAGGAGGTACCTGGTATAGGAGCCATTTATTGCTGAATCATTTATCTGCGGATTTCAGTTTTTCAAAATCCGGGGATGATAGTATTATCATTTATAAAAATGCTGGTCAGGGTATTCAATTTTTTTTCAAAACAAACCCGGATCGCAAAATATTTCATACCCAGCAGGTAGAACTGAATGGTTTTATCCACTCCATCCTCGCCGGGACAAAACTCGATTCCAAAAAATACAAGTATTTCGATGCAAGAGCTTATGCTGATTTCATTGAATAGGCAGATCAGTTAGCCAGTTCACTTAACTCAAGCCAGCGGAATTCTTTTTCATCAAGTAGTTGTGTTACTTCGCCAATGCGGTGGGATAGTTGCTGTAGTTCTTCAAAAGGAGCTGCCCCACTGGCTAATTTTTCAGTGATCACCTGTTTTTCTTTGGTAAGGTCGGCGATCTCCTTTTCCAGTGTCTCAAATTCCCTTTTTTCTTTAAAAGACAATTGGCGTTTGGGAGCTGCCGGTACCGGAGCCACATGCGCAATAACAGGCTCTGCTGGTTTGGCGGGCTCAGCAGTTGGATTTTTTTCTTCCAGCCTGTATAAGGAGTAGTTGCCCGGAAAATCTCTTATGTTTCCATCCCCTTCAAAAACAAATAAATGATCCACGAGTCTGTCCATAAAATAACGGTCATGCGAAACGATCAGCAGGCAACCAGGGAATTCACTTAAGAAATTTTCCAACACACCGAGTGTCGGAAGGTCCAGGTCATTCGTTGGTTCATCCAGTACCAGGAAGTTGGGATTGCGGAACAGTATGGATAATAAATGCAATCTTCTTTTCTCTCCACCACTTAAACTGCTGATATACGTGTACTGCTTGTCGGGATCAAATAAAAATAATTGCAGGAACTGCGCCGCACTGATAGAACCGCCGGTAGCTAAGGGAAAACTCTCTGCAATATTCTTAACAAATTCTATCACCCGCAGGTCTTCTTTTACAATCAAGCCCTGTTGCGAGTAATTACCAAATATAACGGTGTCACCAACATTCACTTTGCCGCTGTCCGCATGTTCTATGCCCTGTAAAATATTAATGAAGGTAGATTTACCCACTCCATTCTTCCCCACAACACCAATACGTTCTCCTTTTTTGAATGTATAATCAAATCCCTTTAGAATTACTTTCTCGCCATAGCTCTTATACACTTTTTTTAATTCGATCACTTTGCCACCGAGCCGGTTCATCTTCATCTGCAGCTGCATCTGTTCATCCTCGATCTTTTGTTTGGCTCTCTTTTCTACTTCATAAAAATTATCCTGGCGGCTTTTGCTCTTTGTTGTTCTTGCCTTGGGTTGCTTGCGCATCCATTCCAGTTCTTTTCGGTAAGTGTTCCGGGCTTTATCAATACTGGCCTGTTCGTTTTCTATCCGTGCCGCTTTTTTCTCCAGGTAATTTTCATAGTTGCCTTTGTACACATACATATTGCTGCTGCCATCCAGTTCCCAGATCTCATTACAAACCGCATCCAGGAAATAACGGTCATGGGTAACCAGCAGCAGCGTCACATTTTCTTTATCTAAATAATGTTCCAGCCATTCCACCATTTCTACATCCAGGTGGTTGGTAGGTTCATCCATGATCAACAGCACATGTTTGTGTTCAAAACCAATATCGATCAGTGTTTTGGCAAGGGCCACCCTTTTTCGCTGGCCACCGCTCAATGTTTTGACTGGTTGAGCGAGGTGATGAATATTCAGCTTTCCCAATACCTGTTTCACTTTCGCATCAAAATCCCAGGCATTCAGTTCATCCATTTTGATTAAGGCATCACCCAATTTGTTTCCATCTTCTTCCTCACTGGCGGCTTCATATTCTTTGATTGCATTAATGACGGGGTGGTTATGAAAGAAGATATTGTCCAGTACGGATTTTTCCTCCACAAAAGAGGGGTCCTGTTCAAAAAGAACCACATCCACATCTTTATTGATCCAGCATTTGCCTTCATCCGCGGTTTCCTGCCCGGCTAATATCCGCAACAAGGTAGATTTGCCGGTGCCATTCCGGGCCACCAGGGCAATCTTGTCGCCTTCTTCGATATGAAAGGAAACATTATTGAAAAGGGGCTTGATACCGTAGCTCTTGGATAATCCTTCTACAGAAACATAATGCATGCTGCAAAGATAACCTAATGGCCCGCAATCCAGATGAGTAAGCAAAGAAGAATGGTGGCAACGAGGATGATAAGGAAGTTATATTTCTCCCGTTGTTCCCGGTGGCGATGTTTATCAGTGAATATATTGATCTGCTCATTGGCGACAGAATCATTACCAGCAAGCTGTTGAAGCCGTTTGGCAATTGGGATGACCTGTTGTTCCTGCAGGGGATTAGCGGACTTGATAATAGTATTGATGATCTGACGGGTGATAGTTGGCTCATTGAATTTTTTCAATAGGTCAACAACAGAAGGCGAGAGCAGGTCCAGTATATAATCTTTCAAACCCTCTTTGTCCATCCTGAAAACATCGAGTTTAGACGCATATCTCTCTAACTCTAATGCCTGCTTCAGCAGAGAAACAGGAGTTATAACTTCCTGCGTTTTTCGTTTGCCAATGCTCTGATCATACCAACGTTGCTGCAGGTATTTTTCTTTTTTTGTTGGATTAGTCAGCACTTCATAGGCTTCTTTAATATCCGAAAACTGTGCAGCGGAGTAGGGGTCATTACCGGTTTTATCCGGGTGATGCAGTAAAGCCAGCCTCCGGTAAGCCTTTTTTATCTCGGGTAACGTAGCCGATGGTTCCAGTTCCAGCAGTTTATAATAATCCTTCAAATGCATAGCTGGCAGCGAAGGTAAGGCGGCGGCTGTTCATAAATAAACGGGCATTTTGATAAGAATTTACAACCAACTAACATACAAAACGGTCATGTAAGGGCAAATAAGTTTAATTTTAGATATCCTTTTCATTTTATAATCTTTTACATATGAACACACCTGGTAAAAAAAACCGCAGAGATTTTTTAAAAGCAACCGGTAAAGCAGGATTGGCTGCTGGTTTATCTGCTACCATATTGCCTGCCCTGGCAGCAGTCGGCAACAATGAACAGATCATAAATGGCGGAGCAGAAGACGTTTTGTTTACCCAACGTCCCTTGCCCTATGCGTTTGCTGCTTTAGAACCTGTGATTGATGCTATGACGATGGAAATCCATTATATGAAACATGCAGCTGCTTATGCCAATAACCTGGCGGATGCAGTAAAAGCAGAAGGAGTGGATACAGAAAAAGAGCAGCTGAGATGGTTGCTGGGAAAAATTTCAAAGTACTCTGCTAAGATGCGTAATAACGGGGGCGGGCATTATAACCATGAGTTTTTCTGGAGAAGTATGCAAGCCCCGGCTGAAGATAACTCACCGCAATCAGCAATCACCAAATTCATCATTCGTGATTTCGGTTCATTTGAAGCCTTCAAAACACAATTTACAGATGCCGGAAAGAACAGGTTTGGCAGCGGCTGGGCCTGGCTGGTAAAATCAGCCAATGGAAAACTGGCAGTAGGATCAACACCCAACCAGGATAATCCACTGATGGATATAAGTGATCTGAAAGGTATTCCGCTTCTGGGTTTGGATGTATGGGAACATGCCTACTATCTTAAATACCAGAACCGCCGGCCTGATTATATTAATGCCTGGTGGAAAACAGTGAACTGGAAAATTGTACAGCAACGCTATGATATGGCCTGATGCTATTTCAGGGTTTTATTAAAAAAATCAATGGTCCGGTGCCACGCAAGTTTGGCAGCGGTTTCATTATATCTCGTAGGTGCGGTATCATTATGAAAAGCATGGTTAACGCCTTCATAGATATATAACTCGTAAGGGATATTATTTTTCTTCAGGGCTTCTTCATAAGCCGGAATGCCAGCATTAACTCTCTCATCTAACCCGCCATAATGCAGTTGAATGGCAGCTTTGATTTTAGCAGTATCTTCTGCCGATGGCTGACGGCCATAAAATGCAACAGCTGCTTTTAGTGAGGGAACATTCACAGCCAGGTTATTACTCATTGCACCACCCCAGCAAAAACCAACACAACCCGCCTTCCCATTATAATCCTTGCGGGAGGGCAAGTAGTCAAATACATTGATAAAATTTTTCAGGTTGTCCTCTGCTTTCAGTTGTTGAAATTTCGTTCTTGCTTCATCTTCATTGGCCGGAGTTCCACCTAATGCAGCTAAGGCGTTCGGGGCAATAGCAAGATAACCTGCTTTAGCTGCTCTCCTGGCTACATCTTCAATATGTGCATTGAGTCCACGATTTTCATGTATTACGATCACTGCAGCATATTTTTTTTCTTCTTTAGGACGGGCCACATAGGCTTTCATTTCTGCCGGTACACCCGGGTAGCTGATGTATTCTGTAAAGAAATCATCATCTGTTGTAACCGCCGCATGGGAATAGTTTACTTCCAGCAAGGGGAGTAATGCCATAGCCGCAGCGGTGCCACCGGCTAACAGGGCCAACCGCTTCAGGAATTCCTGGCGGCTTAATGGTTTATGTGTGTATTCGTCGTAAAGATTGATGATCTGTTGGTCCATGATAAAAAAGATTGAGGTGTATTTAAAGTTACCGACTTTTTGAAATGTGAAAGTCTTTTGTACAAAGTTTTCATAAAACACCCGGTTTGTCATCCCGCTGCCAGCTGTATGGCATAAAACTGGCGTCCTACAAGTGAAGTACGAATTGAAGAAAACCAGTTTACTAAACAACATTTACATGAGTCTATTTTTTACAAAAAAACAGTCATCCATGAAACGGATCTTTCAAACTGCTGCACTGGCATTGTTTATAGTGCTGGTCAGCTCCTGGCGAAGCGATCTTGCTGCACAACCGTACCCGCCGGACAATTATAACAACAATAACAATGAGTACGGTGATGAAGAAGTTTCGTATCAAAAATTTTATGATGAACTAAGTCCTTACGGTCAATGGGTTCAGCATCCGTCTAACGGGTATGTATGGGTTCCCGATGCGGATGATAATTTCCGCCCTTATGCCACGAATGGTCATTGGGTGTATACTGACGACTATGAATGGATGTGGGTATCCGATTATGACTGGGGCTGGGCACCTTTCCATTACGGCCGCTGGGACCAGGATCAGTACCTGGGATGGTATTGGGTACCGGGTTATGAATGGTCACCGGCCTGGGTAGCCTGGAGAGATGGCGGAGATTATTATGGATGGGCACCGTTGAGACCCGGTATTAGCATCAATATCAGCATTGGTAGCTATAATCCTCCTTATGATTACTGGTGTTTTGCGCCGCGGCGTTATATCAATTATAACAGGGTATATGATTACTGTTATGATCGCCGGCAGAACATTACGATCATTAACCAAACGACGATCATCAATAATTACGGATACCGCCGTAACGTATTCTGCGCTGGTCCACGTAGGGCAGATGTGGAAATATATATCGGCCGCATTTCTCCGGTTCGTTTCCGCGGTTCTTCCAGACCGGGACGTTCCATCTTCAGGAACAATGAAGTGAATTTCTATCGTCCGAATGTGCGCCGAGATAATGAAAGACAATTTGCTCCCCGCCAATTTGAAAGATATGACCGGGAAAGAGCACAACGTGGTGAACGTTTTGAAAGAAGCAATGGCAGAAATGGTCGCCCTGAAGGCAACCGTTTTGAAAGAAACGATAACCAGCCGAACAGGAATAACGGCCGGATAGAAAGAAGAGATGATAATGTTCGTCAGCCACAACAGAATGGTAATGGACGTTTTGAACGCCAGCGGAACGATAACAACCGGCAGGGAGAAATAAGGACTCCACGGGAAAGGGAACCAAGGGCAGATCCTGGTAACAACGGAGGTAACCGGAATTTTGAAAGACGAACCCCGGAAAGAAATCCTCAGCCGCAGGTGCGTGAACCAAGGCGTGAGGTAAGAAGCGAAAACCGTCCGCCGCAACAAGTGGAAAGAAGGCAATCACAGCCACAGCAACCACAACGACAGTTTGAGCGGCGCAATGATAATAACAGTCCGCAGGGACGAACTGATAATGGTGGTGGTAACGGAAGGGGAAGAAACAGATTTTAATTGATCGTTGTCATGTATTTGCAAAAGGCCTCAGTATGAGGCCTTTTGCTGTGTATATGGTATTGTAATTGATAAAAATACGGTGGGACGACCGTTATTTTACATAGGCAAAAGCTGCGTTTACCGGAATTAAATGTAGTATTTTGAACCACGGTTAAAATCTGATATCTACTTATGGAATTACTGCAGCGTCTTCAACAATGGCAGCACCGAAAGGAAAGTAAAACTACACCTACACCTGCTGTACATTTATTATCCCCGTGGCAGCGGTTCTTCTTGTTTTTACGACATATAAAATCAACCGGGTTTACAGATGAACTGGAAGCTTATGAAAAAAGAAAGCTCGGCATTTTCAACTTATTGAATTTTTTTCAGCTCATTACCGGGATATTGATCCCGGTGATTGATTTTTTGACTATATCAAGCCTGCCGGTTACGGTTTGGGCTGTTGCTATGTTACCATCACTGGTCAGCTTAACAGCATTGATACTGAATGCAAAGTTCCAGTACAAAACAGCTTTACTGGTTTACTTTATATTATATCCCGTATTTACCTGCATCATTTATATCAATGGGATCAATCTTGGGGTAGAATTATCTTTTGTATTGTATGGACTGCTCTCTGTTTTCTTTTTGCAGGAGATCGGGTATATGCTTTTTTCGGTCGGCCTTTCGATGATCAGTTATTTTATTCTTTCAGTGGTTTTAAAAGATTACAGGTACCAGCTAAAATCTATTCACCTCGTAGCTTACCTCGTTAACCAGTTGCTTGCTATCGGTTATATTTTTTACGGATTCTATCTCATTAAAAGAGAAAATGCAGGTTACCAGTCAAGTATCATGCAGCAAAAGGAGGCGATGGAAAGACAAACAGGGCAATTAAAAAAACAGGCTGCGGAACTCGAAGAACTGAATGCACTAAAAAGTAAATTATTCTCGGTTATTTCTCATGACCTGAAAACGCCGATGTATGCTTTGCGCAATCTATTTCATAATGCACAGGAATTAAAAATGTCAGCATCCGAAATAAAAGCCATGCTGCCGGATGTGATCAACGACCTGAATTATACCACTGGCCTGATGGAAAACCTGCTGCACTGGGCCAAATGCCAGATGCAATCCAATGAAGTAAGAAAGCAGGAACTGGATATGAACAGTATGGTAGAGGATGTGATTCAATTGTTGAGAGTGCAGGCTGACGCCAAGCAAATAACCATTGAACGCAAAATGGCACTCCCTGCCTATGCTTTAGCCGACAGGGATATGATCAACCTGGTATTGCGTAATCTTCTTTCCAATGCCATCAAGTTCTCACCCCGGGAAGGACGTATTGTGATCGGTATCCAGGCATATGATTCATTTACGGAAGTGTTTATCCGGGATTCGGGTTCCGGAATTACCAAAGAAGTAATGCAGAAGATCAATGAGAATAATTTTTACAGCACCCCCGGCACCGCCAGCGAAGCCGGTACCGGACTGGGCTTGATGTTATGCCGGGAATTCCTCCAGCGCAATCACGGAAATATGATGATTGAAAGCGAGCCCGGAAGAGGCAGTACTTTTTCTTTTACGTTGCCGCAGCCATAATCTAAAAATAATTTCTCCGGCTATCCATAAATACATATTTTCGGTTTAATTCTTTGTACCCCCTCTATTCCCGTAAAAACCTTCTCCGTAATCCCGATGGATACTTTCAAAACTAATGAGAGGAATAGCTATTCTTACGTTTACTGCTTTTATAACCATAGCCGGGCAATCCCAGGAATTGTCAACGGCAGAATTGATTTCACTCACCTCTCTGACCCCGCAGAAATTTGAGCAGGCGATTAATAAAAAAGGCTACCAGAAAGCTGATATGACGGACAGGGGTGATGCTGTTGTGCATGTGTTCAATCCTAAACAAAAGAATGCTGAAGAAGTTAAGATAAAACGATACGCAGAGAAATACCAGCAGGGTGAAGAACAGTTTTTGGTCTATGCCACTTCCTCTTTAGCTGAAAATAATACCATCAGGGAGAAATTAAGAAAGGAAGGTTTCTTTTGCCCGGTTGATTCTGTTATCTACAACGGCAGAGAAATTCTTTTTCAAAAGAGGAATATGGTGGTGGCTGCTGCCTGTTTAGTAAGCCCGGCCGATACAGTCTATTCTTTTCGTTTCCAGTATAAGAATTTACCCGCTCCGGCCCGGGTCAATTTCGCCGATGACCTGTTGCAGTTCACTTCTCACCAGCACCTGGTAACGATGTTTGGTGCGGCTAACGTTACAAAAGACCAGTATTATTTCTCAGATAACGAGATTAATGCCTGTACCGTGTTATTCCCCAATACCAGCCGGCAGGCCATTTTCATCTGGAATGATGAGATGAACCTGGCTGACCTGGGATCCATCGTCATCGGCGGTAGTGTAAGAGGAGGAAACAGCACGGAGAACGAAATGCTGCAGGTATCTGAGAATGCATGGATGCTGCGGAACGGGATCAGGGCGAATATGAAACTGAGCGAATTGCTGGAATTAAATGGTAAGGATTTTACGATCTATGGTAAAGAATCTGATTATTTCATGAAAGCTGATGCTGCCGCAGAAAAAGGAGATATCGATTTTAAAGAAGTATCAGTTATTATGGGATGTTTAAATTGCGGATCTACTTATTTACTCAATAAAGAAAAACTGAGTGCCGAAGATGCGCTGGATAATAATCTGTCAATGCATGTGCTGATGCTGATATTATATCCCACGGATAATACTACTAAAGACGAAGTAAAAACCAAATAATAAAAAGCCTGCAATTGCAGGCTTTTTTATGGGTAGTATTTTGAAATTACGCTTCAGCTTCCATATAACTTTCCACCGGCTCACAGGTACAGATCAGGTTCCTGTCACCATGTGTGTTATTTACTCTTGCTACAGAAGGCCAGAATTTATT
>JAEUVP010000114.1 GCA_016786805.1 Chitinophagaceae bacterium
CATAAACAGTACCTTTGCCCCGCTATAAAAAATGATTTTTTTTACATCAGGTTTCTGCTAATTTTATCGCATTATAGCCTGTGATCAAATCAGGGACATTCCCGAAATCCCGTTAAAAAGAGTAGGGCGCCTTTACCGAAAAGCGAAACGAGTAGGTACATACAAAACTGCTGTGTTATGAAAAAGACGTTTTCTATTTTGGTTGTATTTCTTTTTACCCTGCATATCGCAGGATTTTCTCAATCTTCAAGAGTAGGTCTTACAGGAGGATTCACGATCAGTGATATCATGGGTAATCAAAACCAAATGAACCATAATGTCAAAACCGGTTATACAGTCGGTTTACTGGTGAACACCCCGCTGGGTGGAAAATTCAGCTTCCAGCCTTCCCTTAACTATGTGCAAAAAGGAAACCTGCTGAAAGAAGATGCCAACGTAAAAGTGATCAATGCTCTTCGCTATGTGGAAGTTCCATTCAATTTCCTGTACAGCACAAATGGTAAAGACGGCGGTTTTTTTGTAGGACTCGGACCAACCCTTTCTTTCAATGTTCCTTCTAAAAGAGTAACTAAGAATAAAAAGACAGAAAAGAAAACCTCTACTGATATCATTTTCGGAGAAACAGCAGCAGCCGATTTCAGGGGTATTGATTATGGCGCTAATGCAGTACTGGGATACCGGTTACCCGGTGGCTTTTTTGCCCAGGCTTATTACAACCAGGGTATCAGGAACCTGGTAACTGGTGAAGTGATTGGTGACAAAAAAATGAGGAATGCCTGCTTTGGCATCCAGATCGGTTTCCTGTTCAATAATAAATAAGTAAGTTCTTCATTATACTAATAAAGCCCCGGTTACGGGGCTTTATTATTTCCATTTCCTTCAGGCAGATTGAAAGGATCCATTTATTTTCCGCCAAATACTTTTTTCAGCAGGTCACTTGTTCTGGCCAGTGGATTCGCCCTGATATTGGCTTCTTCTTTGGCCACCTGGTCAAACAACGCATCCACCGCTTTGCCTACTACAAAGGAAGTCAGATCTGGATTGATCTTCTTGAAGGTGGTAGGAAACTTGTTATAGGTGGTTACGATATCTCCATAATACTTGGTCGCCTCCGTTTTCTCCAATGAGCTTTGAACAGAAGGGGTAAAAGCGGCGATCAGCTTGGCCGTTGTCTTTTGTTTGAAGTATTGGGTGGCTGCATCTTTATTCCCCTTCAGGATATTGAGTGCATCAGTGATCGTCATTTCTTTGATCGCCTCCACAAAGATCGGCTTGGCGAAAGCTACGGCATCCTCAGCCCCACGGTTGATGGCGAGTATCGCTTTATCCACCTGGGCACCCATACCGGCTTTACGTAGCGTGGTTTCTATTTTCACTGCATCAGGAGGTAAAAACATTTTATAGAACTCACTGCCAAAAAAACCATCGGTCTTATTCAGGTTCAATACGGCGGTGGTCACACCCTGTGTGAGTGCTTCTTTAATGCCCATCCCGGCCTCGTCCTGCGAAACGCCAGTGGCATTTTTCTTCGGGATTAACTTAGAAAGATTGATCTGCGAAAAAGAAGCCATCGGTAAGGCCGTCATCAATAATAATCCCAGTAGGTGCGTTTTCTTCATACGAATCTGTTTTAAAATAATGAGCCAAATTAACTGCCCGCTTCTGTTTCTGCAAACAACCGGCTATGGTTTGACGATACTTTAAGGGATTTCGTTTGTTGCAGCGGAAATTTCCAGTCTTTTGACCCGTGTTCTTACTTTTTTGAGCGAAAAGCTGCTGTTACTGCCAGTTGGTCTGCTGGGGCTTAACCAGTACCTTTGCCCCCGCAAATCACTAATATTATTCATGAGTATACAACACTTATCAGAACAGGAACAACTGCGCAGGGAAAAACTGGCGGAAATGATCATGATGGGCATTGACCCCTACCCGGCTCCTTTGTTCCCCGTTAACAGTAATTCAGTTTATATAAAAGAAAATTATAAAGAAGAGACAAAGGAACAGTTTGCTGATGTGTGCCTGGCCGGCCGCATCATGAGTGTGCGGGATATGGGGAAAGCAAATTTTGCTGTGATACAGGATGCGCAGGGTCGTATCCAGTTATATATCCGCCGCGATGATATTTGTCCCGGGGAAGATAAAAGCCTCTATGATATTGTCTGGAAAAAACTCATTGATATCGGGGATATCGTTGGTATCAAAGGCTATGCTTTTATTACCAAGACCGGAGAAACTTCAGTGCATGTAAAAGAACTGACAGTACTGAGTAAATCACTCCGTCCTTTACCCATCGTTAAAGAAGCTGATGGTGAAACCTTTGATGCCGTGACCGACCCGGAATTCCGTTATCGCCAGCGTTATGCCGACCTGATCATTAACCCTGCGGTAAAAGAAGTATTTACCAAAAGAACAAAACTGGTAAATTCTATCCGCCAGTTCCTGAACGAAAGAGGTGCTTTGGAAGTAGATACACCAGTGTT
>JAEUVP010000126.1 GCA_016786805.1 Chitinophagaceae bacterium
CTGGTGCGTACGGTACGTTATTTTGCCGGGCTTATCAGTAAGTGATTGAGATAAATTTATACCATAGCAAAAAGGATTTCCTTTTTGCTATGGTCTTTTCATACCGATTGAGTACTATATGAAGATCAGGAATATTGACGGGCTGTCTGCTGACGATCTGCAACAGGAAGTGAATAAAGGGGCCCAATTTATTTATTACGCTTTTACTGTATCGTTATTGGTTGTCACCTTTAAACGTACCTCTGGTGTTTACCTGGTCAGGGCGCAGGAAAATGCGCTGAAAAAAGGAATCCCTTTTACTATACTCTCTCTTCTTTTTGGCTGGTGGGGTATTCCTTTTGGTCCTAAATACACATTGGAAAGTATCCGCACCAATATGAAGGGAGGGAAAAATGTAACCGATGAAGTAATGGCCACAGTGGCAGGGTTTGTGTTGTTTAAAGAAACAGAGAACAGGAAAAAAGAACTTATTCAGTCTTAGTTCATTTAGCTAAAAGTAATTTTATGTCTGCATTTTCCAACTACAATTTCGCCGGTCAGAAAGCTCTGATCCGGGTTGACTTTAATGTGCCGCTTGACAAGCAAAGTTTTGCTATCACCGATGATACAAGAATGAGAGCCGCCGTTCCTACTATTAAAAAGATATTGAGTGATGGCGGGAGTGTGATCCTGATGAGCCACCTCGGCCGACCGAAAGATGGACCGGAGGAAAAATCATCCATGAAACATATCATTGGTCATTTAAGTGAATTACTGGGAGGCACTACCGTTCTGTTTGCGAATGATTGTATCGGCGAGCAGGCCTACCTGACTGCTTCCATGATGAGACCGGGTGAAGTATTGTTATTGGAAAATCTCCGGTTTTATAAAGAAGAAGAAAAAGGAGATGTGAAGTTTGCTGAAAAATTAGCAAAACTGGGTGATGTGTGGGTGAATGATGCCTTTGGTACAGCCCACCGGGCACATGCTTCCACGGCGGTCATCGCTCAATTCTTCCCTGCCGAAAAAAGATTATTTGGCTTGCTGATGGAAGGCGAAGTGTCCAGTGCTGAAAAAGTTTTGCATAAAGCAGAAAAACCATTTACTGCTATTATCGGCGGAGCCAAAGTATCGGATAAGATACTGATCATTGAAAACCTGCTCGAAAGGGCGACTGATATTATTATTGGTGGTGGTATGGCCTATACGTTTATGAAAGCACAGGGGGGTACCATTGGTAATTCATTATGTGAAGAAGATCGTATCCAAACTGCTTTAGATATTCTGAAGAAAGCAGAAGCAAAAGGAGTATGTATTCACCTTCCTTCTGATTCGCTGATCGCTGATAAATTCGCTGCGGATGCACAAACGTCCATGTCACCCAGTAATCATATCCCGGATGGATGGATGGGTCTTGATATTGGTCCTAATGCCTGTGAGCAATTTGCCAATGTGATCAAGCGGAGCAAAACCATTTTATGGAATGGGCCGATGGGGGTGTTTGAAATGGAAAAATTCCAGCACGGTACTAAAGTAGTCGCAACCGCAGTGGCAGCAGCTACACAAACCGGAGCTTTCTCCTTAGTAGGGGGCGGCGATTCTGTTTCAGCTGTTAACCAGTTTGGTTTTGCAGATAAGGTGAGTTATGTGTCCACGGGTGGTGGCGCCATGCTGGAATACTTTGAAGGAAAAGTATTACCTGGTATTGCTGCGGTGAAGGGATAATGATATATTTATTGAGTAATTAAAAAAATAATTCTCAAATCACTTTATGAAATCAGCCCGGAATATTTTTGTTGTAGTAATTGCATTATCCACTTTACTGGCCTGCCAGAAGGAAGTTAGTCTTCAAAACCAGGGTAATAATAGCGGCGGATCAGGAAGTGCTGCTTCTATAGAAGGCAACTATGATTTTAAGGGAAGCACTGCTTCTACAAAAAGTACCGTAGTAACCGGCATAGGCCCGGCCCAGGAAAAAGCGGTTACTACCAGCAATTATACATCACTGAATAATACCGGTACCGTACAGATCACCAGCAATAAATTTATATCCAGCAATATTGCTTACAGCATCAACTCGGTTGCTTTTGCTGAATTTTATATCGGAGGCATTTTAATTGATACAATAAGTGCCCCTTTTGTTTTTGACCTTCCTGCAACAAGCGGGGCCAGTGATTACCGGAAGATCGGAACTGACTCTCTTTATTTTGATGGCGGGTTTGCCGGTTCTGGTCCCACCGGGGGCACAGGCGGCGGTGCAACAGGGTCCATACCGACAGGAGCAAAATTCAGGTGGTCGGGTGATACGCTTATTCTCAATATGAATTTTTCCATGAGCACTACCCAGGATATAGGTGGTGGCATCATGGCGCAGATCACCAACGAAGGATCACAAACAGTGAAGCTGAAGAAAAGATAAGCTGCTTTTTACTGTTTCCCTATTTCAATAATACGGTCATTGTTTCCCCCGTTGCTGGTGCAGATATATACTTTTCCAGCAACTGAAATACAAAGATCTCTCATCCTCCCATATTTACCGGTAAAGAATTCAGTAGTTGCAGTAACGGTGCTGAATGAATTATCTAATTTCAGTTGGTAAATCCTTGCATCTTTCAGTGTGGCCAGGAGTAATGAATTTTTCCATTGGGGTATCAGGTCGTGGTTATAATAATCCAAACCAGCTGTTGCAATGGTGGGTGTCCAGGCCTTCAAGGGTTCTTTCACGTTATTTGTTGTGCAAAATGCTTGTTCTGCTGTTTCATTACAAAATCCTGCTACATTCGGCCAGCCATAGTTTCTTCCTTTTTCAATAATGTTGATCTCATCATCACTGCTGGGGCCATGTTCTGAAGCATATAATATATTATTGGCAAACACCAGTCCCTGCGGGTTGCGATGCCCGGATGACCAGTAGGGGTTACCGGCAACAGGATTATCGGCAGGAATAGAACCGTCAAGGTTCAGCCGCAGGATCTTTCCCGCAGCAGAGGATGTATTTTGAGGCAGTGCTGTATTGGCGGCATCCCCGGTTGTGGCAAATAGTTTATCGCCAATAATCAGCAGGCGGCTTCCATTATGAATAGAAGCTGCCGGAATATTTTCCAGTAACGGCAATGGATTGGTAAGAGTAGTTCCGGTAAAGGTAAAGCGAACAATCTTCTCCCGGTAGCCGCTGCTGCTGTTATAATTATAAACAACATACACATATGGTGAAGCTGAAAAATTCGGATGCAACGCCATTCCCAGTAAACCGCCTTCCCCGTTTGTTACTACTTCAGTAATGGTGAAAACAGGGGTTAGGGTCCCGGTTGCAGGATTCACCCGGCTGATCCTGCCACCTCGTTCTGTCATCCAGATATGATTGTCGGGTCCCCATAGAATTTCCCAAGGGAAATTTAATCCTGTTACGATCACCGAATCTTTTATAGTTACGGGAACGGTTGGAGTTGCAGGATCGTCGTTGCCGGTTGTTTTTTTGCAATGGATGGCGGCTGAAAGTGGCAACAGCAGTAATAACCAGGTGAAGCGTTTCAGTAAGTGCATAGGTAAAAATATTGCTGTCAAGGCGGCCAAAATCATGCCGCAGCGCCGGTTTTTGTTCGTTTACCGGTAACTCTGCTTACTATACCGAAAATTTACCCGGGGAACTACCAAAAGCGGTAATTTTAGGTATTAAAAAACTAAGAACCATGAAAGGAACACGCAACATCGCTTTAATAGGAATAGCCGCTATCCTGCTCATATTTGTAGTATGGGGCTGTAACGGATACAACGGTCTTGTGAAACAAGACGAAAAGGTCACGAATACCTGGAATAATGTAAACACTGAATACCAGAAAAGAGCTGACCTGGTGGATAATCTTGTAAGTACTGTTAAAGGAGCTGCCGATTTTGAAAAAGAAACACTCACAGGGCTGGTGGAAGCAAGAGCAAAAGCCACTTCAGTAAATTTCACGGCCGATCAGCTTACTCCGGAAAATATGGCGAAATTTCAGCAGGCACAAGGACAGTTGACTGGCTCATTAAGCCGTTTATTGGCAGTAGTGGAAAATTATCCTGATCTGAAAGCGACCCAAAATTTCCAGCAATTGCAAGGACAATTAGAAGGAATCGAAAACGATATCCGCAATGCAAGGAAGAATTTCAACGACGCTGTAAATTCTTACAATGTGAAAGTGAGATCATTCCCGATGAATATGCTGAGTGGAATGTTCGGGTTTGCAAAAAAAGAAGGATTTAAAGCTGATGAAGGAGCCGAGAAAGCCCCTAAAGTAAAATTCTGAAGATATTAATATGGACTCCGGGAAACGTCTTCGCTTTATTATCATTGGTGCTGTTCTTGTATTGCTGCTGGTGGTTTGGGTAATCACAACCTATAATACACTGGTAAACCGGCAGGAGAAAGTGCAATTGCAGTGGTCAGAAGTTCAGAATACATACCAGCGCAGGCTTGATCTTATTCCAAACCTGGTGAATGTAGTGAAAGGGGTATCTGATTTTGAACAATCCACATTAGAAGAGATTGCAGCTGCTAGAAGCAATGCATTGACAGGACTTTCTAATTCGGAACTTACCGCTGAGAATTACCAAAAACAAAGTTTGTCGCAGGATACCCTTGCAGCAGCTGCTAACAAAATGATATTGCTGATCGAAAAATATCCAACCCTGAAAGGGACAGCAGCTTATACCGGGCTGCAAACCCAATTAGCAGGAACGGAGAGACGGATCAGGGTGGCAAGAAATGATTTTAATAAGGCCGTGGCTGATTATAACAGGAAAGTAAGAAGCTTTCCTGCAAACCTGCTGGCAGGTCTTTTTGGGTTTGGAAGAAAAGAAGGCTTTACTGCAGATACAGGAAGCGATAAGAGCGTTGAAATAAAATTTTAAATCAATCAGTTTGTTTTCCTTTTTCAGAAAAAAGAAGCAGTTCTTCACAGATGAAGAAAATCACCTTGTAGTGAAAGCTATTCGTCATGCTGAACAACAAACGAGTGGCGAAGTGAGGGTGTATGTGGAAAGCCATTGCCGGTTTATGGATGCTATTGACAGGGCTGCGGAAATTTTTTTCTCACTTAAAATGGATAAAACAGAAGAAAGAAATGCTGTGTTAGTTTATGTAGCGGTAAAAGACCGGCAGTTAGCAGTCTTTGGTGATGAAGGGATACACCGGAAAGTTGGTTATGAATATTGGAATAAGATTGTTGCTGAAATGCTTACTTCTTTTAATAAAGACGATTATGCAAAAGGAATTGCGGAATGTGTGATTCAGATAGGCGAAGCATTGAAAACTAATTTTCCCTATAATAAAGGAACTGATAAAAATGAATTGCCTGATTCTATTGTATTGGGCAAATAATAATTAATGAAGCGGATTTTAGCTATACTTACTCTCTTTATTTCATTTTGTGCCACTGCACAAATAGATAAGGTGATACCTAAAAGACCCAGCCCTCCAAAACTTGTTAATGATTTTACGGGTACACTTACGCCTGAACAAGCTATTGCGCTGGAGAGAAAACTGGTCGCATTCGATGACAGTACATCCAACCAGATAGCCATCGTTCTTATTACAACAACTGAGGGTAGTTCGATTGAAGATGTGGCCATTGAACTGGGGAGAGCCTGGGGAGTAGGAAATACGGAGAAGAACAATGGTATTGTTTTGCTGGTAGCAAAAGGCGACAGGAAGACAACTATACAAGTAGGGTACGGGCTGGAAGGAGCTATTCCGGATGTTACAGCAAAAAGTATTATTGACCATGAGATCATTCCTAATTTCAAACAGGATAATTATTATCGCGGCCTTGACGAAGCAGCAGATGCGCTGATAAAAGCAGCCGCTGGTGAATACAAAGCCCCGGAAGGTTATGGAAGTAAAAAGAAAGGGGGATTTAAGACCTGGATGATCATTGCGATTGTTTTGTTTATTATACTATCCAGTATGTTTGGAGGAACCAGTGGCGGTACCTATGTATCAAGAGGGGGCTATCGTGGATGGGGTGGAGGAGGCTGGTCGGGTGGTGGTGGATCATCAGGAGGTGGTGGCTTCGGAGGTTTTGGTGGCGGTAGTTTTGGGGGTGGTGGTGCCAGTGGAAGTTGGTAAAAAAATATATCCTAATAAAAAAATGCTGAGCAACTGCCCAGCATTTTTAGTTTTATCTGCTATCAAGTTCTTAGAAGCCTTTTTTCTCAGCCTCTGGTAAAACAGATTTAATATGATTAACCTGTTCAGTTAAGGAAGTATCAGATGGGTTTTCCTTTAATGCTTTATCCTTCTTGGCAAGAATACCTTTCAGGATCATGCCATTGATGAAAGGATCGGTTTGGTCTTTAAAGGCAGCCGGAACAGCATCCCTGAATTTCACGATCTCATCCACTCCCCATTTGAATTTTTCTGTATTCTTTACCACGGCAAGATAAGAACCGATATTCCCCAAAGCTTCAAATTTGGCTTGCCCTAAAGGCATTTTAGAAAAATCACCAATGATCTTGTCCGCCATGCTTTCATCACCTGATTTGATGATCTGTGACAGGATAGCACTTTGTAAAGCTCCTTTGGCTGGTTGCTTAGCCAGATCTTTAGCGATAGTTAATGCGGCAGCTTCGTCAACTTCTGCTAACGCATTCAGGGCATTACCTGATACAGAATAAGATGAGTCGTTGACTGCCGCTTTAAACAGCGGGGCATATTCAGCTTTGCCATATTCTCCTAATTGCGCAATAGCGCCAGCTCTTACGGTCGAATACTTATCATTTTTTGCCAGGTCCAGCAAAACAGGTTCTACAGCGGTCTTCACATTTTCTTTCTTCAGGTTAATTTTGCTGATTGCAAAATTTCTCAGGCCCTGGTATTTGTCTTTCAATGCTGTTTTCAATAATTCAACGGCTTTCGGGTCATCAAGTTTTTTGGAAGCAAAATCAATTGCTTCTCTCCGGTCCACATAGTTACCGGCATAAGTGTACTGGTGAATATAGTTTTCAAGAGTTTTGTTGTCCTTTTTAACCCACAGCATTACTTTATCGGCATCCACATTTACCAGGTCCGGACGTTTTGTATAATTGAAGCTGAACGTGTCGGCAGCATTATTAGCCCAAACATTGTAACGAACTTTGCTGGTGCCTTCATATACATCTACTGCAATCGGCAGTTTGAATAATTTCCCAGTTTTCTGGGTTTGCTTCACGATCACATTTACTTTTCCGGTGGCATCATCATATGTATAATCAATTTCAACACTCGGGTGCCCGCTGCCAAAATACCATTGGTTAAAGAACCAGTTCAGGTCTCTTCCCGTCACTTCTTCAAACGCTAAGCGCAACTGGTGGGCTTCCGCTGATTTGAATTTATTGGTCGTTAAGTAATTATTGAGTGATTTGGAAAAGGCTTCATCACCCACAAAATTCCTGAGCATATTAAGGATACGTCCGCCTTTCTGATAACTGACCGCATCAAACATATCTTCTTTATCACGGTAGTGAAAGCGAACCAGGTCTTTATTCTGGCTGTTGCTCATCAGGTAGCCCTGCATACCCTGGTAGTTCTCAGCATCGCCGGCGTCTTTGCCGTATTTATATTCATCCCATAAAGTTTGGCTGTAATCAGCAAATGATTCATTCACGGTCAGGTTGCTCCAGCTTTCTGCTGTTACGTAGTCTCCAAACCATTGGTGAAACAATTCGTGGGCAATAGTGCCTTCCCAGCTGTTGCCGTCCACCAGTTCCCTTGCATCCTGTTGTGCATTTTCCTGGTGAATAGTGGCAGTTGTATTTTCCATAGCACCAGCTACATAATCACGACCGGTGATCTGGGAATATTTTATCCATGGAAATTCCACGCCGGTTAGTTTGGAAAAGAAAGTCATCATCTCAGGTGTATTGCCAAAGATCTTTTTGGCAACCGAACCATATTCCTTTTCTACATAATAATTAACTTCTTTTCCTTTCCATTGATCCTTTACGACTGCATACTCTCC
>JAEUVP010000144.1 GCA_016786805.1 Chitinophagaceae bacterium
ACCCCCATATTGCAACTCCCGGATCGCATCCACCAGCTTTGTATTCAGGAAATTCTTTAGAATATATCCCGAAGCACCGGCACAGATCGAATCAAACACTCGGTCGTCATCTTCAAACACAGTTTGCATCAGGATCTGCACTTGCGGAAATTCTTTTTTTATTGCTTTCACTGCTTCAATACCAGTCATACCAGGCATTTCAATATCCATGAGCACCACATCCGGCTTTGAATCTCTTACATCCCTTACACAATCCAATACATGCCCGAATGATCCCACCAGGGTAAAATCAGGTTCCGTATTCAATAACATACTGATACTTTCCCTGATGTTTTTGTTATCATCAAATATGGCGATGCGTAAGCCCATGTTGTGTATTTCTGTAAAGTTCAGCTAATTTTTCCCGGCCACAATCCCCGAAAGTGGTGACAGGCTGTTATGCCGCTGAAAACTTAAGCTCTATGGTTGTTCCTTCCCCGGGTTTGCTGTTAATCAAAACATTGCCTTTCATCTCTTTGGCCCTCATTTGCATATTTCGCAGGCCATTGCCGGACATGGAGCTGTTTGCCTTTACAGCAGCTTCTGACGGGTCAAATCCTTTCCCATCGTCTTTTACCGTCAACGTAATATGATGCTGCTTTTTTTCCACTTTCACGAAGAGGTGGTTACAAGCAGAATATTTCACTGCATTGTTAACCGCTTCTTTGAATATGAGGTAAAAATTTTTTCGGCTTTCCATCTGCAGGTTCTGCCAGACCAGGTTCGCATCATACTCAAATTTATATTGTATCCCCTGTGCATTGAGCATGGGCTTGGCATAAGATTCCATCCGTTGCAGTATGGTATCCATATTATCGTTTCTGGGGTTGATGGCCCACACGATATCATTCATTTCGGAGATCATTTCACCCGAAGTGCTGCTGATCTTTTCCAGGGTATTCTGAAGATCTTCCTGGCGGTTCTTTTCTTTATAGATTTTAGCCACCTGGCTGTAGACTGAAATGCTGCTGAGGGTTGATCCCACATTATCGTGCAGGTCCTGTGCTATTTTATTACGGATTGCCTGCCGTTTCAACAATTCATTGATCCGGTAACGATATACTGCATAGATCATCCCGGCAATCAATACAGCTACCAGCAAAAAGAACCACCATTGTTTCCAGAAAGGAGGAATGATCCGGATTTTGATAGTCGTTATTTTATCGCTCCAGCTACCGGGTGTGCTGGTGGCTCTCACCTTAAATGTATATTCTCCCCCGCCCAGGTTGGTATAAGGTGCAACTGTGGAAGAACCGGCATTGACCCAATCCTTATCCACTCCGTCCAGCATATAAGAATACTGGACGGGTGTTGAAGCAGCAAAAAAAGGAGCAGCAAAATGAATAGTAAAAAAATTCTGTGTGTGTCCCAATGCTATTTCATTTTGCATCAGCAAATGCGAATAAGAATTATTGAAAATGCTGAAATCCGTTAAAAATACTTCGGGTTGTTTTTTCTCAATAACGATCTGTTCCGGGTTAAATGTAATAAAATAACCATCACCCGCCACATACATTTTCCCTTCATCATCTTTATAAATATATCCCCTGACCCCGCCCGTTTTTTCTACATCGGGAAGTTCAATGGAAGAAAATGTTTTGGTACGGGGATCAAATTTTTGCAACCCGCCATTGCTGATACTCCAGGCGTTTCCGTATTTATCCAGCTCAAGTCCTTCCAGCAGGTTATTGACGGAACTAAAATGCTGAAATTCCTTTTTCTGTATGTCAAAATAATTCAACCCTCCACCATAGGTACTGATCCACAGGTTTCCAACCCTGTCTTCCTTGATATCGTATACATTATTATTACTGATACTTCCGGCAACAGCAGGATTATTCCGATAGGTGACACTTCCACTATTCCGCTTATCTAATAATACAAGGCCATTCTTTGCATTTGCCAACCACAGGTTACCGTCACTTGTTTTAATTACTTTCCGGATCAGGTTGTCGGCAATATTATACCTGCTTAATATTTTCTTGGTGCTATCCTTCCGGGATATCCAGCGTTGTTCCGTAAAATCATAATAAGCAAAAAAGTGGCCATAAGGAACTGTAAGCAATACCGGGTGCCCATCTATTGTGTCTTTTACAACTGAAACTACTCTCGACTCAATAATCTTCGACATTACCTGGTCTTTCTCTGTATTCGGAAGCAGACTGATGCCGTCCGTAAGTATATCATACCGGAACAAGGAATAATCTGTACCTATGTAAACCGTACCACCGGGCTCTTTATAAAACCTGGTAATACTGAGTTCCGTTCCTTTGAATATTATTTTCCGGTGCATGTAATTACCATCAGTTTGCCGGATATAAAGGCCTTTGTTGGTACCAATCCAGAGCTCCCCGTTTTTTTCTTTACAAAAATCATAAATAACAAGTGGCTTATCTTCCCTGTCTTTCTCCCGGGGTAAAAATTCCTGCACAAACTGCTGTTGCGCTGCATGATAAATACTGATGCCATTATTGGTACCCAGCCAAACAATTCCGGAGCGATCCATAAAAATACAGTTGACCTTATTATCCCCGAGAGTCCCTTCCCTTGCAGGATCGTGCCTGTAATTATAAAATTTTCCTGATACGGGATCGTATATGTAGAGTCCTGAATATTTACCGCCAATCCAGATACGGCCCTGTTTGTCTTCACTAAAGGCAATAGCTTCATCTTTTCCAAATGAAAAGGGATCGTTATTACTGTAACTAAAGCTTTGTTCTGCTCCAGTAACCGGATTCTGCCGGTAAACAGCTTTGTCCCACGATCCGAACCAGATATGTTGTTTGCTGTCACTGAATAACTTTGTTACTACCACATGAGGCAGCGAGACATATAAATTAGCATAGCGTTCATCCGTTTGTACCTGTAGAGTAGCAGGATTAATTTTTAAAATACTTCCGCCTTCACGACCCGCCCATATCATGCCCTGCTGGTCAAAACACATATCATAGATCGTCCACACACCCATGCCCCTGGGCTGAACAAATTCTTCCTGCTGTTTATTGAACCGGAGTACGCCTTTACCGCTGGTAGCCAGCCAGAGATCACCCCTGCTGTCTTCCTGCATTGCATTGACTATATTAACTGGGATACTATTTTTATCGCCGGGCTGGTGTTTATACTGGCGGAACTGCTTATCAGGGGACAAACGATGATCATAACGTGTAATACCCCCGTCTGCTGTGGCTATCCAGATCAACCCTTCCTTGTCCTCATGCAGATCCGTGATGGTATTACCTGATACAGAAGATAACTGACCGGGAATATTTTTAAATACGATGAAATTATTACCATCGTAGCGGTTAAGACCATCATCTGTGCCGATCCAAATAAATCCCTTTTTGTCCTGTAAAATGCAATTGACTTTATTATTAGACAGTCCGTTGGCCCTGCTTAATTGCTTAAAATATAAAACCGGTTGTTGTGCCGTCCCCAGCAACAACAGCAGCAACAATGCTCCTGTAAGCCCAATCTTTTTTATCCCGGTGTTCATACTGAAAAAATACGAAAGACCCGGCGGATTAGTTACAGGCAAACAAAACCGCCCCGCCAGCAGGACGGGACGGCTACTTAAACCAAACTGTAAATCGCCGTAATTACTATTGAATCGCTTTAGGTTCATTATATAAAAAATCATCCATGATCACCAGGTCCTTGCTACCACCTGAAGAAATATCTTTCACCCCGTTAGCAACAACAGCATCGCCTTGCCTGATCCTGACCCTGGTAATTTTTTCTGTAGGAAAATAAACACCCAGGAAAGAATGACTGCTGCCTGCGGATCGTACCGGCACTTTGAATACCCCCAGGCTGCGGTTACCGGAAAAATACTCAATGGTGGTGGAACTTGCGTCGTCCACATCAGAGAACACGGCACCAAATCCATTTACACTGGCTGCTACCGCCTGGCCAGGTACCTCAAAATCGACATTCCACAAATTATTGCTGACAGCAGAAAATGTTTTACCACCACTGAATGATGAAAACTCTGCCGCATTACTGGCTTCCTGGTCAGCAAACAGGTTAGTACTGATTCTCGCATCCACATC
>JAEUVP010000154.1 GCA_016786805.1 Chitinophagaceae bacterium
GTAATAAAAGCCCTTTCATTCATTCCTGTGGAATTAGAGAAATGCAATTGGAAAACGTGGCCCCCGGTTTCAATATCAAAACCAACTGATAGGGGGTGATAATAACCACTGTCAGGCATACCCACAACGACATGAGAATAATCCCAGGTGAAAGCAATACGCTGAGAGAGTTTTATTCTTCCTCCGACACCGATTGCATAGATATTATTAGGATCAGATTGCAATGGCACCAGGTTATTATGCACCATTGTTGGAGATACTTGTAACGTTAATGCTTCGCTGAATTTTCTTCCTATGATTGCCTGGAAATAATACCCCAGTTTAGAAGTGAAGAAATTCTTCCGGGAAGGATCAGCCCAGTCAAGACCATTCATGGTCATACCTGAAACCAATGCAACTGTAACAGGGGAGCTCCAGGGTCCTTTTGACTGGCGGATCGGTGCAAACTTGATAAAGCCATCCAGTTCTTTTTTATAAGTACTTCTCCCGATACCCACCATCAGGTTTTGCAGGATACCAAAATCAAATCCCATCCGCATACTGGCCTGGTCAAGACCAAAGAAGTTCTTATACCCCTGGTCTAATTGCCCGAACCGGTGCAGTATCCTGAAGTCCATCGTACCGGGGTTCAGGAATTCCATGGAATGACTGTTGATGACCCTCGGGGATTTAAAGGCATACTTGGTGATTTCCTTCTTCGGCTTTTCTTCACCCACCAGTTTCAGCAGGTCTTCATCTTGTGCTAACAAGGTGATACCTTGGAAAAGGAACAACAGTAAAAAAATTGAGAACAATAGTTTATTCATGATAATCAGTTTTATCCCTTCAGGGGTTCAAGCGAACAGGTTACAGAGATCTTTGCTGTTTTAGCAACTTTATCAGCCACTAATCCGGGTATCGACACTTTGAAATCAGCTAACAAAACGTTGAAGTCAGCTGTAGCTGTTATTTTACCATTCTGGATCACCAGCTTGCCATCTGTTTCCACATCCTTTGTTTCGCCATGGAGTGTTAGTTTACCTTTTACTTTTACAGCATATGTACCATCCTTGCTGTAATTAACTGTTTCATTATTGACAATAATTCCTTTAAACTCCGCCTTTGGAAATTTATGACTCTCTACATAGTTCTCGTTAAAGTGCTCTTCCATCAATGCCCTTTCAAATTCAAACCCTTTCATTAATAAGGCAAACTGTATGTTTCCTGTCTTCGTATCCACCACACAGGTAGCAGTTCTGTTAACGCCTTCGATCTTTTCGGGAGAGCTGGCTGTAGTTGCATCAAAATTAATTTTACCGGTTTTGGTAAAATACTTTTGCCCGAAAGAGCTGCTGCTGATCAAAACAGCCACAGCGATCATTAAAAATTTGTTTTTCATACTCAATATTTTTTATTTAAGAAATTATTTTTTAGTATCAATTACACAGCGAACAAGAATAACATCAGACCCCAGTAGTTCGTCAGCATTAAAACCAGAACATATACCTTTCATACCAATCAGGTTGCCGGGTTTTACGGATTCTGCTTCCTTGTTATGAACACTGTCCATACTGCAACGTACAGCTGACATAGAAGCCGTATCCCCGATTATTATGGAATAAAAGCCCCTGTCATCTATGTCTACTGATTTTACAAGTCCATCCACATGGATGATCTTATCCCAGTATTTTTTATTAGCGGCCTGTTCATTACCCGTGAATTCGTTGACGAAGTCCGCAGCACTTACTGTATAGTCTGCCGCTAATTTTGCTGTGTCTTTATGAGCCCTGTTATACTCTTTATATATGTAGATAGCGGCAGCGCCGGCAATTACCAGCACTGATAATATCACATAGAGAATGATTTTCTTTTTTCGTTTCATGACTGGTGGATTTTAAAATTTAATTGTTTAGCATCCCTGTGTCGATCCATTTCTTGATGGTTGCAATCTGGCAGGCGGTCATTTTAGGCATTCCTTTGGGCATTGGTGAAAAGCCGGTAGAATGGTTGATTGTGCCAAAAAGCTTTCCATTCTGGGCCATGGCTTTGTCGGAAGCATAGGTTCCCATTAATTCATTGCCTGATGGAAAACTGCCCGTATGACAACTGTAGCAATATTGCTGCAGTAGGGGAACAATTTTCTGTGCGTAAGAAACGGTACCAACTGAATCTGTACAGGGTGCACTGTTGGCACCACCATACAATAATTCTTCCTTATCATAATAACAGGAGCTTATGAATACGATACAGGATAGTAGTAAAAACGAAATAATTACTTTCATCTTAGTGGATTTTAATTGTTTTGTGACCCGGCCGTGATCCATTTCTGTATCTGCCTGATTTCACAATCGGAAAGTTTTGCTGAATTTTTAGGCATGGGTGAATAACCCGTCAGGTGTGCTACAGAACCATACAACTTACCATTGAGTGCCGTTATTTTAACAGCAGCATGAGTTGAGAGGTCTATATTACCACCGAGATTATTGGGATTATGACAGCCCACGCATTTACCCGTCATGATCGGTTTAACGGCTGCCGTGTAAGTAAACGTAGCTGTGTCACAACTACCCACACAGTTGTTATTCTTGGCTCCCTGGTTGATCCATTTTTGCACTAATGCTATCTGTGCAGCTGTTAGTGGTGCCATAGGTGGTGGTGGCATTCTGCCACTGCCGGTTTTAATGATCTCTTTATAAAGTTTACTGTTGGCTGCATTTCCAGGCACCACATAACGAACGATCTTGGTATATGTAGTAAGGTCTACACCATCAGCATGAGTGATATTATCGTGGCATCCGCTCATGGTACAATTGGAGGCGATGATGGGCATGATGCTATTTACAAAATAGACTGTGTCCGGGCTGCAATTGGAAACAGCAGGGGGAGTGCCCCCGCCACCAGTTCCGCCAGTTCCACCGCTACCGCCGTTACCGGGGTTTAATATCTCATGACGACAGGCATTTAATACAATGACTGCTACAGCCACAGCTGCCACTACGTAAATGAATTTGTTTTTCATACAGGTTGGTTTGATTGAATAATCAGATCGGTTTTTGTACGCCGGTCTATTTATTATGTTTTATATAGTCTGATGCCTTACGGACAGCATCAGGTTTTAAGCTATCCGTACCGGAATACTAAAAGAGCTTTGCTCTCTACTAAAAAAATGAAGTGACGGGTTTAACTATGCCTGGCGGGGAGGCTGCAGGATAAGTGAGACGTGTTTGGAAGGATTACCGGTTAGCAAACGGTCGCCATATATACTGGCTTTCCATGCAGGAAATGCAATGGAAGGGGTATCTATCTCAAAAGAAGAATAGACAACTGAAAAGGTATTTTGATGAAGATTGTGGCAGGGCAGCTGGTTGTCCATATCATTATCAGCATTCGTGCCATCAGTACCACCATAATGCATGGCTATGAATTCACTAAAACTAAGATCAGGATTTTGTCTGTGATGCTGGAAGAAATGCGTCATGAGCATGGGTAACTTAAAGAGTTGCCCAAGTTCAGTATTACCAAAAAGGTGGATACTGATCATTACTATAATCAGAGTTTTACGCATTCGTGACAATCAAATATTCAAAAATGATGCCATGTGATTACGAACGCAGTAGTAACTATGTTATTGCGGACATTTAGATGATTAAGAACAATTTTACGTTGGTAAATACTACTAATACGGGAGAACTGCCCGTAAACTATCTAAGTAGCAATTCGCAGGGTTTAAGGCCGGTATGCTTTTTAAAGGCAGTTGAGAAGTGAGAAATAGAAGAATATCCCAGCATAATTGATACCTCGGTTACGCTTAATCCTTTTTCATAAAGAAGGTATTTGGCATGTTCCATCCGCTGGCTTTGGTAAAAATCAAAGACCGTGGTACCGAACAGTTCTTTAAAGCCTTTTTTCAGGTAACATTCGTTGATAGCCACTTTCCGGCTCAGTTCCTTAATGGTAATTGGCTCCCCAATATGCTGGATCAGTATTTCCCGGGCTTTAATGATCTTTTCCCGGTCAGCTTCATTGGCCAGGAATTTACAGCTGATCACATCAATTTCTTTCTCTCCCAGCATGCAGTCTAAGCTGTATAACAGCAGCATCTGGGTTTGGGCATTGATATATATATTCTCCAGGCTGTCTGAGTAGGTATGATTCAATACACCCTCCAGTACCATTCTTGTCTTTCCACAAAGCGGAAGTATTTTGGTAAACGAAGACCGGTGTTTAAAACTCAGTATATCGTCCGTCAGCACTGTATTCCCTTTGCGGGGCTTGATAAATTGGCTCAAATGGGTGGGGGAGAACTTAAAACTGACCACATCCACACTATCCACCCTTTCCATACAGCTTTTGGAAGCACTGAACTGGCACATGTCACATTCCGTATCTTTTTTCCGGCAATAAACGTTACCACTAACGCAAAACCTTAACTCCAGGTAATTTTCTTTAGAAGCTCCCTTTTCATAATGGTAGACCATCATCCCGGTATCCTCAATATTCCATTGCGGAAGCCGGCTGTACCTGTTAATAGTATATTGCACAGAACCGGGTATTTGCTGCTCTCTTTCCTGCAATAAATGCAACTGCTCCTGCATAGGAGCCTGCTTATAGGCCAGGGTCAATATATCCGGGGGATTGTGCATTACAACAGCAAAAGTAAGCCTTTTCGGGGTTTTAATGGTTGAACGTTGATCAGGTGGCGGGATGATTTGAGTTTTAACAATCTATGCGTAAAAAAAATTCCGTTTTTAGCCGTAACGATTAACTTTGCCCATCCGCCGCCGACCGGCGGATTCTTTGTAACACAACTGCATGATCCATCCACATACATACATTCATCCGAATGCCAAGCTGGCCACCAATGTTAAAGTTGATCCTTTTACCGTAATTCACCA
>JAEUVP010000155.1 GCA_016786805.1 Chitinophagaceae bacterium
TCCGTGCAATTTTAGCAGGGGCAAATTCTTCCAGTGTGATGCTGATATCACTGAATTCGCAGAACCAATTACCGGGGTATAGCCTGTACAGAAAAGATGATACCGGTTTGTAGTTGGTTTGTTTTGAAACATGACCCGGTATAATGATCGTAGTATCCCTGCGCATACCGGGTTTGGCAGGCTTTGCTTGTAATGACATAGAAAAAGGTTTAATGATTAATACAAAACGCAAATATGAAAGTAATCAGCCCGGTGCAGCATCCCGGAAAGGCGTGAATTTTTGTTAACAATTTCCATATTTGAAAAATAAAATAATACTTTACAGTAACCATTACTTCCTTACAATATGTGCATCCACAGCAAGATTGTACTCATTGTTCTCGCTTTACTTACAGGTATTGCCTGCCCCGGTAATGCACAGCAGGAAGGTTTTGAAAAAAAGAAACAGGAAGCCATCAACGATCTTAAGAATTATCCGACCCCTGATACCGCCAGGGTAAATGCATTGATAAGAGTTTTAAGTACCGCTGCTTATTTAAAAGAAAGAAAGGCCGTATTGCCTTACCTCGATGAAGCATTCAGAATCAGCCGGAAACTGAACTATACCCGGGGTCTTGCCGCCTGCTACTCAAATACTGCAGGTTATCATAAAAGCTCATCTGACTATACAAAGGCACTCCTGTATTTTGACTCTGCTATATATATTACTGGCACCATACAGGAAGAAAACTTACTGAATATTAAACAATGGTCACTTGAACAGAAAGGAGCCATCTATTTCAGCCAGGAAAACTATTATACTGCATTAGATTATTTTTTTGAATCATTGAAATATATCACTCCGGGCAGAGAACAACGAAGAAGCCGGCTCTATACCTTTATTACAGATATATATACAGCCCTGAACAACCTTGACAAAGCAACTGAATATGCTGAAAAAAATATAGCCCTGGTGGAGAAAGACAGCAGTATAACAGACAATGCCACCATTTATTTTTCTTATATCGATGTTTGCCTTGCAAAAAAAGACCTCGAAACAGCCACCCGGTACCTTGATAAATTGCAACCTTTTATGCCCGAGCCGGGGCAGGTACAGGTAAGTTTTGGTTACTATCTCAAACGAGGAAGAGTCAGCTTTATAAAACAACATTATAATGCAGCCTATAATTATTTCAAAGAAACTTATAAATATGCATTAGAGGGGGGACACAGCAATAGTAAGAGTATTACGCTTTATTACCTGTCAGCAACAGCATTGAAGATCGGGCAGGACGAAGCAGCAAAAAACTATGCGCTGGAAAATCTTTCACTGGCAGAAACCATGTACACCCGGTCTTCCAAAATCGATGCTCTCACCAACCTGGCCAATTATTATTATAAAACAGGAAACAAAGCCAAAGCATTTGAACTTATACAGCAGACCATACAATTGAAGGACAGCCTGACTGCTGAAACAAATATTAAACAATTAAAAGTACTCGGTGCAGTGTATGATGCGGAAAAGCAACAGAAGCAGATCAGCCAGCTGCAATTTGAAAAAGAAAAACAAACCGTGGAAGTAAAACACAAGTCTGCACTGAACAAAGTTTTTATTGCCTCCATTATCATTCTGCTGATCCTGGGTTACCTCGGGTTTATCAATTTTAAAAAAGGGCAGCAACTGGCAAAGCAGCAACAGGCACTACAAAAACAAAAGATCAGTGAGCTGGAAAAAGACAAACAATTACTCACCATTGATGCGATGCTGAAAGGGCAGGAAGAAGAAAGAAGCCGTATCGCTAAAGACCTGCATGACGGCCTGGGCAGTTTATTATCCGGCACCAAATTGTCATTCATGAACGTAAAAGAAAACCTGCCCCTGACTCCTGAAACCAGTAACCAGTTTGACAGGTCACTGAGTATGCTTGATAATTCCATCGGCGATCTTCGCAAAGTAGCCCAAAACCTGATGCCGGAAGCCCTGGTAAAATTCGGGTTGCAGGAAGCGGTAAGAGATTTTTGCGACAGCATACAAACCACCACCGGAATAAAAATAGTATTCCAGCAATTTGGCGAAAGAAGGAAGTTGCACAGTACGGCGGAAATGTTCATCTACAGGATCATCCAGGAACTGGTGAACAATGCCGTGAAACATGCCGAGGCCACCCAGGTCATCGTGCAACTGACCATGAGTGATAATAAAACAGGTATTACCGTAGAAGATAACGGCAAAGGTTTTGATAAAAGTATATTAGCACAAGCCAAAGGAGCCGGTATGGCAAATATCAGCTACCGGGTGCAGTATTTCAACGGTACATCCGACCTGGTGACATCACCAGGCAATGGAACCTCGGTCAATATTGAATTAATCGCTTAACAAATGATAAAGGTTTATATAGTAGATGATCATGCAGTAGTTATTGAGGGAATTTATTCCTTACTACAAAAAGAAAAAGATATTGAAATGGCCGGCTATGCCAGCAATGCGGCTAACTGCTTACAGTATTTCAGCAGCCATACCGCCGATGTGATACTGATGGATATCAGCCTGCCGGATATGAACGGAGTGGACCTGTGCAAACTCATTAAAAAAAATTACCCCGGCATCATGGTGCTGGCCTTAAGTACGTTCAACCAGGGTACCTATATCCGCAAGATGATGGAAAGCGGGGCCAGCGGTTATTTATTAAAAAATGCGGGGCGCCAGGAGATCATTGAAGCCATCAAAGTAGTGGTCAAAGGAAAAACATATCTCAGTTTTGATGCCGGGCAGGCCTTGAAATCAGGTACAGAACAACTGAACAGCATTCCGCCACTAACAAAAAGAGAAAAGGAAGTGCTCGCTGCCGTGGCAGAAGGCCTGACCAATATGCAAATCGCCGAAAAACTTTTCATCAGTGTTGATACAGTCGAAAGTCACCGTAAAAATTTACATGCCAAACTGAATGTAAAGAATACAGCCATGCTTGTTCGCTTTGCCCTTGAGAATGACCTGCTTTAACAAAGGAATATCAAACGGCCAATAAGACGGCTACATAATGGCAAACAGCCGCCACCAGTACAAAAAAATGCCATACAGCATGATGCCAGCCGAAGCCTTTCTTCAAATAGAAAACAACACCAATACTATATAAGACACCCCCGATCATCAGAAATAACAATACATCGGAAGGTACCTCCCTAAAAAAACGCCGGCCACCCACCAGCATGATCCATCCCATCAGTAAATAGATGATCACGGAAACAATATTAAACCTACCGGTATAAAAGATCTTAAAGAAGATGCCCAGCAATGTCAATCCCCATAACACAGCCAGTAACGTTATCCCGAATGAATCAAAAAGAAAGATCAGCAGGAAAGGAGTATACGTACCAGCAATCAAAAAATAAATACTGATATGATCAAATATTTCCAGCGTTCGCTTCACCTGCGGATGTTGAATACCATGATACAATGTTGAAAAAGTAAACAACATCAGGAAGCAAAATCCATAGATGCTGGCACCAACGATTCCCTGTACATTGGCATTTTTAGCAGCCAGGGCAGTTAAAACGGGGATACTGATAATACCAAACAATATCCCGAATGCATGGATCATGCTATGCACCACCTCCTGTTTCAGGGTGTAAGAAGCCGCCTCTTTATTACTGCTCACTTTTCATGTTTATTATAACAAACGACAAATGCACCCGGGAAGACCAATTCCTTACTGGCTGACGATATACCTGTTCTTAATAGTCACTCCATCCCAGTTATCTGTACGGAAGGGTGCTGCCGGTAACATTTCTTTGTTGAATAAATTTCCTTCTGAAGCATCATCGGCCCAATTATATCTTACCGCTACCGGTTGCGGCACCTCATCACACCACACAGTAATTTTACTTCCATTTATCAGTGCTTTGGCAAAATGAAATTTTTTATCCGCACCGGCAATCTCAAATCCTTTGATATATCCATACTTATCTTTCACCAGCCAGCCACTGCCGGTATGGGTAAACGATATATCGATCCTGTCTCCCACTTTATTCATGGACTGGTACATTGGTCCCGTGTATTCACCGGGCTTTTCATATACATCATGCAGGGCAATATAAGCAAGTCGTTTGCCCACATCCTGCTTATTCTTGGGGTGAATATCTTTCGGGTCACCAATATCAGTGGTAACGGCCATGCCGGTATGCGGTAGCGATAAGGTCATCGCCTGTGCTTCCCGCAGCTCGGCCCAGTTGCTTCCGTTATTGCTGTTGGCAGCAGCCGATCCAAACGTGGAAAGCTGCACAAAGAAGAAAGGAAAATCACCCTGCTTCCAGTGTTGCCGCCAGTCAGTGATCATTAACGGGAATGCGGTTCGGTATTCATAAGCTCTTCCGGCATTCGTTTCTCCCTGGTACCATATCGCTCCTTTAATAGTGTAGGGCAATAAAGGGTTGATCATCGCATTGAATAAAATACCCGGAAAATCATTGGGGCCCATCGCTCCTGCCTCTTTATTCATAATAGATTCAATTCTGAACTTCCAGTCACCAGCCAATGAAATAACTGATTGACCGATCGTTAATCGCATCGTTATATCATCACCATAGATGCCACCACCACCCTGGTTATCCACTACTCTTACTGCAACCACATTCTTACCAGCTTTTAATATACCAGCCTGGATCGTATATTTTCTCAATTCATCCCATTGTTGTGTGCTCCCCACTTTCACCCCGTTAATATAGGTTTCATCTGCATCATCCACTTTCGCCAGTTCTATCACTGCTGCTTTACCTGCATCGGCTTCGCTGATCGTAATTACTTTTCTGAACCAGGCTGTTCCATCCAATCCGGGAAAACCTCTTTCCTCCCACACGCCAGGTAATTTCATCAAGGGCCACTGGCTGTCATCAAAATTACTATTCTTCCATTCTGTGGTATTGGTATTATCTAATCCACCTTGTGCTTTTTTAATATTTGCAAGGATAGCTTCGTTTCTATCCTTGCTGAGTTTTTCAATGGAACCCGATTTCATGATCGCAGCGATCTCTTTAAATCGTTCACTTTGTTCAAAACCCTGCTGGCTGGTCCATGCTTCGGATTGTGTGCCACCCCAGGTGGTATTGATCAGCCCGATGGGAACTTTTAAATAGTTATATAACTCCCTGGCAAAGAAATAAGCGGTGGCAGAAAACTCAGCCGCTGTTGCAGGGCTGCATTGCTTCCATTCACCTGCACTTATATCATCTTTCAAACTGGTGCTGACGGTATTCGGCACATCAAACTGCCGGATCATCGGGTAACCGGCTGC
>JAEUVP010000166.1 GCA_016786805.1 Chitinophagaceae bacterium
GCATTCGTCATAAAATATGCCCAGGCTGACTCGTTCAGTTATAAACCACTGAACCTCGAAAAGACCAACCTGGATGAGATCAGGATAAAAGTGGATAATGCCAATAAACGGTATTTCCTGACTTCTTTTTATTTAAAAGAAAGGAGAGGGAATATAGAAGGGTTGTATTATTATGTATGGGACAAACAGACCAGTAGTCTTGTAAACGAAAATACAGTTGGATTTTCTGATGAACTGAGAAGAGAAGCCAAAGGGGATGCGGGTGTCAGGAATGCATTTGATGATTATTTTATCAAAAACATCATTACCCGTAAGGATGGTGGTTTTATTATCGGCGCAGAAGCCTATTTCACCACTTCCCGTTTTAATACCTGGAACCGATGGGATTACCTGGGCCGTTATTCTTACATGAGTCCTTCTGATTATTATTTCTATTCCCCTTATTATAGTAATTGGTGGGGTAATTCCCGCTGGAACAGCGGTAACCAGTCTGTTCGCTATCATGCCGATAATATTACCGTACTGTCCTTTGATAAAGATGGTAAAATGGAATGGAGCAATGTGATCGTAAAAGAGCAGTTTAATGATCAGTCGGATGACCTGCTTTCGTATATACTCATGATTACGGGGGGGCAACTGCATTTCCTATTCAACCAGGCGGAAAGAAGGGTGGAACTGCTGAATGATTATAGTGTGGCACCGGACGGACAAATGAACAGGAACCCCACCTTAAAGAACCTGGACAAGGGATATGAATTCATGCCGAAATATGGTAAACAGGTAAGTGCCCGCCAGGTTATCATACCATGCCTGTACAGGAACTATATTTGCTTTGCCAAAGTAGATTATAACTAACCAACTTAATAACCATTTCCTTTATCCGTGATTGGGATATTTAAACAGAAAACCCCCGCCAACCTCTTGCTCTTACTGGTCTTCGGTGTGCTGATTAAGCTGCCCATGTTCCTGTATCCGCATACACCTTTGGATAAACCGGCTGATGGAATACTCTTCACTTACCTGCTTAAATTTTTATCAGCTACCGGCAAATCATCCCCGGTTATTTACCCGCTGCTTGCCTTCGGCTTATTGTTTCTCCAGGCCGTTGTACTGACACGATTTATCAATAACCAGCGGATGATGAACAGGGCTAATTACCTCCCGGGTATGTCTTACCTGCTGATTACCTCCCTGCTGCCTGAATGGAATTACTTTTCTGCTTCCCTTTTAATAAACACGGTATTATTATTTATCCTGGCTGCACTTTTCAAAACGTATAACCAGCAAAGTGCTAAAGCCACTATTTTCAATATTGGTGTAGCATTGGGTATTGCTGGATTCTTATTTGTTTCAGCCATGACCTTTGTGGTTTGGGTGTTACTGGCCCTGGCCCTGATGCGCCCCTTCCGGCTGAACGAATGGCTGCTTTGTATTCTTGGCATCACCACCCCGTTCTATTTTTACGGCATCTATATTTTTATCAACGACCAGTGGAGCTGGAATGCCATTTTGCCGCATATAACCATTGGGATACCCGCTATTAAACAATCGGCCTGGCTGGCGGGAAGTGTTTTCCTGTTGATGATACCCTTCCTGGCGGGCGGGTATTATGTGCAGGAAAATCTGCGAAAGATGCTGATTCATGTCAGGAAGGGCTGGAGCCTGCTGCTGCTTTACCTGCTCACTTCCATGTTACTTCCGTTCGTAAATAATAACGATAGTTTTGAGAACTGGGTAATGGCCATGATACCTATGGCTGCTTTTCATGCCTGTACCTACCTGTATGCCAACTTGAGAATATTGCCCCTTCTTTTGTTCTGGCTGACAACGGCCTTTGTGATAGCCTACCAGTATTATGGCCCCGGTTGGTAATTCCTTATAACAGGTTCGGCTCCATGATTTATCTTTGTCCTTTCCTCACTGAAAAAGATAATATGAAATTTGGCGTAGTAGTTTTTCCAGGCTCCAATTGCGACAGAGATATGTATGATGCCCTGAGATATGACCTCGGTCAGGATGTTAGTATGCTCTGGCATAAGGACCGGGATCTTAGTAAATTCAATACTGAAGATTGTATCATTCTTCCCGGCGGATTTTCTTATGGCGACTACCTGCGTTGTGGTGCTATTGCCCGTTTCAGCCCGATGATGCAGAGTGTGATAGAGTTTGCGAATGCAGGCGGTAAAGTGTTTGGTGTTTGTAACGGATTCCAGATATTATGTGAATCGCACTTACTGCCCGGTGGTTTGCTCCGCAATGCCAACCAGCAGTTTGTTTGTAAAAATGTGTATATCACGAATGACACGGAAAAAGTATTTAAAATACCGGTGGCACATGGCGAAGGCAGGTATTATGCGGATGAAAAAACACTAAATGAGCTGGAAGCTAATGGCCAGATCATATTTTATTACTGTGATGAGGAAGGGCAAATAACAGAAAAGGCGAACCCCAATGGTGCTACCCGGAATATAGCCGGGATCTGCAATGCCAACCGCAATGTTTTCGGCATGATGCCGCACCCCGAAAGGGCTTGTTCTGCAGCTTTGGGCAATACAGACGGGCGGGCCATCATCAAATCCCTGCTGATGACGGCGCAACTGGTTTCCTGAACCTTTCGTCTTCCCTTGGATGACAGTCATTTGTGATTTTACTCACAAACAAATGACGGATGCGGATATAGCTTTGCTACTAAATTTTAACACGCAATATTGGACCTAAAGCAGGAATTTTGACGTATAGATATAAATGAACATTATGAAGCAATTTTCCACATTGTTTTTATTGATGCTGGGCACCCTTGTAATGCGGGCACAAAACCCGGTTACTTGGACTTTCTCTTCAAAAAAGATAGCAGATAAGACCTACGAGGTTCATATGAAAGCTGCTATTCAACCGGGCTGGCATTTATATTCACAAAATCAGCCGGAGGATGCAATAGCCATTCCAACAGGCTTTACCCTGGCAGCCAATCCATTATTTACGCTGGATGGTAAGATCAAAGAAGTGGGCAAGCTGGAAAAATTTCATGATAAGAAGCTGGATATTTCTGCCAACCAATATTCCAATACGGTGGATTTTGTGCAGGTGGTAAAGCTAAAGACCAACGCAAAAACAAGTCTTACCGGGAACGTGGAATACCAGACCTGTAACGACGAAAGATGTTTACCTCCCAAAAAGGTTAATTTCAGCATCACTATCCAGTAAAATGTTCTGAAGATTTTCATATATAACGAGTTCTTAGTAAGGAACTCGTTTGTTTTTATAAAGAGATGATCATGAGAAAGATTTTTTCATTACTCCTGCTAATGGCCTGCTTTTTAAACCCTGTTCTTTCACAAGAGCCTGTTGCTGTATATAAATGGGAAGTGAGCAGTAAAAAGATCAGTGATGGGGTATATGAACTTATTTTTAATACGAATGGTGCTGCTAACTGGCAGTTATATTCACCCAACCAGGAAATAGATGGAATTAAGATGGCCGAACTGGTTTTCGCGGATTCAAGTGTGGTAATGGAGGGGCAGTTTACTGAGGAAGGAACGGTTAGCAAAATAAACAGCCCGGTATTTAGCCGGGAAGTTACGGTGTACGAGAAAGCGGCTATTTGGAAAGCGATGATCAGGATCAGGGGAACAGTGCCGGCCCTATTACAGGGTACACTGAATACTTTTTACGGGAAAGATGATGTATTCAATAATGAGGTGCCCTTAGCTTTTACTGTTAAACTGGAGGGTGGAGTTGAAGCCAGTACTGCTATTAAAGTAGCTTCTATTGATTTGAAGAACCCGGTCAATAATTGCGGAGATGGAGATACCAAGGGGAAAAGCATTCTTACGATTTTCCTGCTTGGAATAGTAGGCGGGTTTATTGCGTTACTCACACCCTGTGTATTCCCAATGATACCGGTCACTGTAACGTTCTTTACTAAAAAATCACAGGATAAAAAGAAAGGAATGTACAATGCGGTATTGTATGGGTTGTTTATTTTCCTGATCTATGTAGCGATCACGATTCCCTTTCATGTTGTAGATTCCACCAAGAGTGAGATATTCAATAATATTTCCACCAATGTCTGGCTTAACCTGGTCTTCTTTGTTGTATTCGTCGTGTTTGCTTTATCCTTCTTTGGTTTATTTGAAATTACACTGCCATCTGGGTTTGCCAATAAAGCAGATTCAAAGGCAGGCCTGGGAAATATCGCCGGTATCTTTTTTATGGCTGTTACGCTGGCCATTGTCTCCTTCTCTTGTACAGGTCCGATTTTGGGAACATTGTTAGCGGGAGTAGCAGACCAGGGTGCCTGGCCTTTGACTGCCGGAGCTGCGGGTTTTGGGGTGGCATTGGGACTACCTTTTGCCTTGTTTGCCATGTTCCCCAACTGGCTGCAACGCCTGCCAAAATCGGGAGGGTGGATGACAACTGTCAAAGTGGTATTAGGGTTTATTGAACTCGCTTTGGCAGTTAAATTTTTAGCCAATGCTGACAACGTGGAACAATGGGGTATCATGAAAAGAGAAGTGTTTGTTGCTTTATGGATCATTATCGGGGTACTGATTGTTTTGTATTTATGGGGAATAATACCTTTCAAAAAGAATAAGCGACCTGATTTTACCTTTACAAGAATTGCTTTTATTGCTGTTTTTTCTTTTATAACATTATATCTTATTCCCGGGCTTACAAATACAAAGTGGGCCGCATTAAAACTGCTCAGTGGATTTCCACCGCCCGTATCTTACAGTATATACCCTGACCATGTATTGCACAAAAATGGAGTAAAGCCGCTGGTAAACGATTATGAAGCCGCTTTAGCCAAAGCGAAAGCGGAGAATAAACCCATACTGATCGATTTTACCGGCTGGGCCTGTGTAAACTGCCGGAGGATGGAAGAAAAGGTTTGGACGGATAACCTGGTGGACAGCCTGATGAGAAAAGAATTTGTAGTTGTGTCCTTGTACGTAGATGAACGAACAAAGCTGCCGTTAACGGAACGTATAACATATACCACTTCAGCCGGCCAGGAAGAATCAATCATTACTATTGGTGATAAATGGACGGCTTTCCAGAAAGAAAATTTTGGGGCAGTTTCACAACCGCAGTATGCTATCATCAGCGCAGACCAGAAGGCACTAACGCTGAGTAAATTTTATACACCCGATGCTGCTGAGTTTGCTGAATGGCTGCAATGCGGCCTGGATGCATACCGGAAACAAAAGCAATAAAAAATAGCAGTCAATAAAAAAGCCCCGTACATATTGTAACGGGGCTTTCAATTTGGTGTCATTCTGTACCAACCTTCCGGTTAGGCAAGCAACTGAAAAAATCTTTTATATCGAATTCTTCAATCTCCGGGTGGAGATACAGAATGACAAAATCTTACTTATAAAGCAATTTGCTTTTGTAACATCAGCTTACGCAAATTAATCAAACCATAGCGCATACGACCCAAAGCAGTGTTAATACTGCAATCTGTTGCGGCTGCAATTTCTTTAAAACTCATATCTGCATAATGACGTAATATGATCACTTCCCGCTGATCTTCGGGCAGGCGCTGCAACATATCCCGAACACGGTCATGGCTCTGCCGTTTCATCATTACAGTTTCAGCACTGTCTTCGGAGAAATTCAATACTTCAAAAATATCTTTGTCTTCACCATTGCGGATAGTGGGAGTTCTTTTCACTTTACGAAAATGGTCCACACAAAGGTTGTGTGCAATCCGCATCGCCCAGGGAAGGAATTTTCCTTCTTCTGTATAGCGGCCGCTGCGCATGGTGTCAATGATCCGGATAAAAACATCCTGGAAGATGTCTTCGGCCAGGTACTTGTCTTTTACAAGGAATAATATGGATGTGTAAAGTTTATCCTTGTGACGGAGGACAAGGGCTTCAAGGGCATCCAGGTGACCATCTGTAAACAGATGAATCAGTTCATGGTCGGTCTTTTTAGTATAAGCTTTCATAACTCCTACAGGTTTAGGTTGCTCCACCTAAGCAATAGCTTTGGCAGATATTCAATGGATATTGGTTGCGAAATCGGTGATTGGTTAAATAACAGCGTAGAAGTTATGCGATAGGCGGTGTAGATTTTTGGTTTTTCATTTTTTTGGATATTGGACTTTAAAAATAGGCCATTTCATGAAATTGCCAAACATTTGTACCCTCAAAGCGTAGTTTAGTGTGTTAGCAAACTGTTAATGATTTGCGCTGAAATCTAAGCCCAGCAAGGCTTTATATTTGTAATAACAATAATGGAAAAGACGATAAAAGGGAAAAATCCCGTAAAAGCAAAGACCGTAAATTCCGCAGAAAACATCTCCATAAAAGGTGCACGGGTGCATAATCTGAAGAATGTGGATGTGACAATCCCCCGTAATAAACTCGTTGTCGTGACGGGTGTTTCCGGTTCCGGCAAGTCATCGCTTACGATTGATACATTGTATGCAGAAGGCCAGCGGCGGTATGCAGAAAGCCTGAGTGCCTATGCCCGGCAGTTCCTCAACCGGATGAATAAACCGGACGTGGATTATATCAAAGGCCTGTGCCCGGCAATTGCCATTGAACAAAAAGTGATCACCCGGACTCCCAGGAGTACTGTGGGCAGTATGACCGAGATATATGATTATCTCCGCCTTTTATATGCCCGTATCGGTAAAACCATCTCACCGGTATCAGGAAAAGAAGTTAAGAAAGATGATGTGACGGATGTACTGGACGCTATTATTAAGCTGAAAGAGGGTGATAAAGTTTTTATCCTGGCCTTGTTCAAACAACATAAGAATCGGGAAATAAAAGAGGAACTGAGTATCCTTGCTCAAAAAGGATTTAGCCGGATCTATGCTGACGGACAAGTATTGCGGATTGAAGAAGAGCTGGAAAATCCGAAAACAATTGTCGGAAAGAAAAAAGGGACTGCTTATATACTGGTGGACCGGATTGTAGTGAAAGATTTTGATGAAGATGATAAACACCGGCTGGCCGATTCCATCGGTACTGCTTTTTACGAAGGAGAAGGGGATGTATATGTCGAGGTGAATGGAACTAAACTGTTGCATTTTAACAACAGGTTTGAGCTGGATGAAATGCAGTTTGAAGAGCCGGTACCCAATCTCTTCTCTTTTAATAATCCTTTTGGCGCTTGTCCTACTTGTGAAGGATTCAGCCAGGTATTGGGAATCGATGCCGACCTGGTTATTCCTGACAGGCGGCTAAGCGTATATGAAGGGGCTGTTGCACCATGGAAAGGCGAAAAGCTGGATTGGTGGAGACAACAATTCATTAAAGTAGCCAAGAAGGTCAATTTCCCGGTGCACAAACCCATTGCTGATCTTACGGATAAACAATATGAAATTTTATGGGAAGGAGTGGATGGGATTGGGATCAATGCTTTCTTTAAAGATGTGGAATCGCAGTTGTATAAAGTGCAGTACCGGGTTTTATTGAGCCGTTACAGAGGCAGAACCAATTGCCCCGACTGCAAGGGATACCGTTTGAGAAAAGAAGCCTTGTATGTGAAAGTAAATGGCAAGCATATTGGTGAACTGAGTGACATGCCCGTGAAATATTTGAAACTTTGGTTTGATGAGTCAGGGAAAAAACTCAGTACCCACGATAAGGAAGTGGCAAAACGGATACTGATCGAACTGAACAACCGGATTGATACATTAATAAAAGTGGGACTGGGGTATTTGACCTTAAGCCGCCTTGCTAATTCATTAAGTGGTGGTGAAAGTCAGCGTATTCAACTTACAAGAAGTTTGGGGAGTAACCTTACCAACTCGCTGTATATTTTAGATGAGCCATCGATAGGCCTTCATTCACGAGATACTACAAATCTTATTAAAGTGCTGAAGGAGCTGAGAGACCTGGGCAATACTGTAGTTGTGGTGGAGCATGACGAGATGATGATGCGGGAAGCTGATCATATTATTGATATGGGTCCATTAGCTTCTCACCTGGGCGGCGAAGTGGTGGCTGCCGGTGATTATGATGAACTGGTGGCAAACCCGGATAGCCTGACAGGAAAATATCTCAGCGGAGAATTGAGTATTGATCCACCCAAGACCATTCGTAAATGGAATAGTTCTATTACTATTGAAGGGGCAAGACAACATAATCTCAAAAACATCACCGTTCAATTTCCGTTGAATGTGTTGTGCGTGGTAAGCGGTGTAAGTGGAAGCGGTAAAACAACCCTGGTCAAGCAAATATTATATCCCGCATTACGAAAGATAAAAGGAGAGTTCGGTGATAAAGTTGGTTTTCATAAAGCAATCAGCGGCGATATCGACAGTATAGCACAAATAGAAATGGTGGACCAGAATCCCATTGGTAAATCATCAAGAAGTAACCCGGTCACCTATATCAAGGCCTATGATGAAATCAGGGATTTGTATGCCCGGCAGCCACTCAGTAAGATGAGAGGTTTCCAACCCAAACATTTTTCTTTCAATGTGGATGGCGGGCGATGTGATACCTGTAAAGGAGAAGGCGAACAGGTGGTGGAAATGCAGTTCCTGGCCGACGTCCACCTGACCTGCGAATCCTGCGGCGGAAAAAAATTCAAAGAGGAAGTGCTTGAAGTCAAATACAAAGACAAGAGCATATTTGATATACTGGAGCTGAGTGTGGATGAAGCTATTGAATTCTTTTATGAGGAAAAGAACCTTTCCAAGGCATTACAACCATTAAGTGATGTGGGCCTTGGTTATGTGAAACTGGGGCAATCATCAGATACTTTATCCGGTGGTGAGGCACAACGGGTGAAGCTGGCTTCATTCCTGGGTAAAGGAAGGGCAGCCAATAAAGTGCTGTTCATTTTTGATGAACCCACAACAGGTCTTCATTTTCATGATATCAAAAAATTACTGGCTTCCTTTAATGCATTGATAGAACAAGGGCATTCTATTTTGGTGATCGAGCATAACACAGATGTCATCCGCAGTGCCGATTGGGTGATCGACCTGGGCCCTGAGGCGGGAGATGGCGGCGGTAATTTAGTGTTTGCCGGTAAACCCGCTGATCTGAAAAAGAATAAGGAAAGCCATACGGCGAAGTATCTCTGATCAACGCAGTTTGTCTAAGGATTTTACCAGTTTTTCATCTTTACGGATACCCCGGAAAGCCATAAAGTAGCTGATTAAAACAACAAAAGGTAAAATACAGTAGAGTGCTAACGTGGATTTTTCAAACTTTTGCATTTGCATAATATACACTGCAAGAATTCCAATGGAAAGGAAAATGCCTAACAGGCTAAGCTGAATTTGCAGTTTCCTGTCCTTGAACATAAAAATGGTTATAACAGACAGGATCACGGAAGCACCTGTCATGATCAGCAGGAAGAAATTACTGGCCGCATCAAGGTCTTCTGCCACGGATTGGTTATTGATCAGTTTTGTGCCGGTCAGGAAAGGGAATTGAAAACTCAATATGGCACAAAGGGTTGCTAATAATAACCACAATGTTTGCTGGCGTTGTATCATGACATTGAATATTTACTGCTAAAATAGTGAATCCTGACTTTACTGTGCATGATACAGGCTGGGCATAAAAAAACATCCGTTGCTGGCGGATGTTTTTTATTAAAATACTTTTACCCGAGTTCAGGATACAAAGGGAATTGTTTCATGAACTCTTTTACTTCGGCTTTCACTCCCGATACAATCGCCTCATCATCGGTATTCATCAGTACTTTATCAATAAAAGCAACGACTGTTTCCATATCAGCTTCTTTCATGCCTCTTGTTGTGATGGCAGGAACACCGACCCGGATACCAGAAGTAACAAACGGAGATTTATCATCAAAAGGCACTGCATTTTTATTCAAGGTGATATGGGCTTTATCCAGTGTTTCCTGTGCCTTTTTACCGGTGAGATTCTTATTGCGGAGATCGATCAGCATCAGGTGGTTGTCAGTGCCGTCGCTGATGAGGTTATAACCGCGGCTTACAAAAGCCCTGGCCATTGCCTGTGCATTGCTGATGATCTGTTTGCCGTAGGCTTTGAAATCTTCGGACAGTATTTCGCCGAATGCAACAGCTTTGGCAGCGATAACATGTTCTAATGGACCACCCTGTGTGCCGGGGAAGACGGCGAGATCCAATAACTGGCTCATCATCCTTGTATTTCCTTTGGGATCTTTAATGCCCCAGGGGTTTTCAAAATCATGACGCAGCATAATGATGCCGCCTCTTGGTCCCCGCAATGTTTTATGCGTGGTGGAAGAAACAATATGACAATGATCAAACGGATCGTTCAATAAGCCCGAAGCGATCAGGCCGGCAGGATGTGCAATATCTGCAAACACAATAGCACCGATCTTATCTGCTACTTCACGGATACGTTTATAATCCCAATCGCGGCTGTATGCAGAAGCACCACAGATGATCATTTTCGGTTTTTCAGCCAGGGCA
>JAEUVP010000180.1 GCA_016786805.1 Chitinophagaceae bacterium
GTACGTTTGAGTACTTCGCCGGTGTTCCTGTCCGGAGAACGACGGATGCTTTCTGCGGAAATCACAGAAGCAACGGTGTTCGTATTCTTTTGAAAAGAAATTATCGAATTTACTGTCTCTCTTCTTGCATTTGATTTGGCACTCACCACCACCGCCTCACCGGTCTTTGCTTTTATTTCCAGCACAATGTTCAATTCATTGGCCTGGTTAGCTTTTACTTCTACTTCAGCTATTTGCTTGGAGTTATATCCTACGGCTGTAAATTCTATCTCGTATTTTTTGCCGGGACTAAGATTTAAAGAAAAACGGCCTTCCACATCGGTTGTAGTTCCACCATTCCCTGTGATCTTAACGGTTACACCTGCAAGCGGTTCATTTTTTTCATTCAAAACCTTTCCAAAAAGCTTTACAGACTGGGCCTGCACAAAACTTATACAACCAAAAAACAAAACGGAGAGAAGCAGTCTTACCCGGAGATTCATATCAGTTATTTGCGGGCAAAGGACGGCTTGTAAGATTACCGGTATGTTACTCCCATGTTAACCAATTATGATGGCAATGTTATGCCAGTGTTAAGCCGGGCATTAAAAACGATAATGAAAGCGGAATGTAAGTACGTTGTCCTTTTTATCGGCTGTGTAGCCGGTCAATTGGGAAGTCTCGTTCTTAACAATATCGTAATAGATCACTAACCGCAGATTTTCATTCAGCACCCTTAAAAACCCGATACCCCAGGTAGTATATCGTATATCGGTAGCATTGAAATTGGTGCCCGGCTTTCCGATTTCCAGTTCCTCGACCTTCGTATTAGGGTCATACCAGTCGTATTTGATCAGTAACTGGTTTTTCCGGTTCACAATGTGCTGTAGGAAAAAGAAGAAACCGCCGTCAAATTGCCGCTGATAAGTGGGAGCATCCGGTAATGTACCCGGGTTGGTGCTGGTGCTGGCAGTGCCCGGTTGTGAACCTCTCCAGTATTCATTTCTAAGTTCCGTCTCTCCCCATCCGTGTTTGAATTTTACCTGCAGGTCGGCTCCATAATAATGACGGGGAGCTATTTTACCAATATTGGATATGGCTGAGTCAACCATATATAATTTATCCCCCGCAGCATTGGCTTTTGTTTCATACACATATTTAGTGGCCTGTCGCCAGCCGCCATATAATAAGGATAGCCCCCCGCTCAGTTCCCAGTTTTTAAGTTTTTGTGGCTTGAAGGTTACCCGGCTGATAAAATCTTTATGACTGTCAAAATCCGTGGTACCGGACAGGCCCTGCCCGTTAAAAAGGCCGGCGTCTACCTTAAATAATTTATTCTTAGATGCTTTGGGCAGCGGGTCATAAGTGATCATTGCGCCCAGGTCCCGTTCAGAAGGCATTAGTATCTGCGACATGCGGCCCCTTTCGGGTGCTTCCCGGAATTGGGAGGAAAGATTGACTTCAAATCCAAAAGGCCGGGCAAACATACCTGCTGTCAGTGAAAAATGGTGCTTCTTTGTTTCATACACTTTTACAAACACATCCCGCAAACCAACGGCCCTCTCCGTCGCATCTACCTGGAAAGTAAAAACGGCCTTGGGATAATTATCTTTCGTAGCCAGGAAATAATCGATCCTGACCCTGGCCCGTCTGAGCATAAACCTGTTATTGGAGAAAGTAGAAAAATTGCCTCCATTATAGGATGCAGCCCCTTTTTCCTGGGCCACCTGGAATTGTGGTTGCAGGTAGCCGGTAATGCGCAGGTTTTCAAATCTTTTTACCATCGGCCGCACGGTATCCTTAATAAAGAATAAGGAATCTATATCGGAAAGATAACGCTGTGCATTGCTTTTGAAGGAAAACAAGCACCCCATAATAAGCAGGGAAACAATTGATAACCTAAACTTTACCATTTGGTAATATTATTTTAATACTGATTAACAGACCGGCGCAAGGTACTTTGGGTAATATAAAATCTATGTTACTCCATCATTAAGGAATCGTTACCACTATATTAATTAATTATTAACTCTGTCCCAGTAGGGTGAAGCATATAGGCAACCCGGTAATTTCGCAGCCAGCAAAAGCAACACAATATGAACTCCTTTCTGAAGATCTTTATGCCCAAAAACAAAGTGTTTTATGAACTCTTTGAACAGGTGGCCGATAATGCCTCTAAAATGGGTAAAATCCTGTCGCAGGTGGTGGCAGAGCCTGATTTTGATAAACGTGCAGCCCTGATAGCCCAGTTGGAAGACCTGGAGCATGCTAATGATGAACTGACCCACAGCGTTTTTACTGAACTGGGCAGAAACTTTATTACTCCATTCGACCGGGAAGATATTCATTACCTCGCCACTTCGCTGGATGATATCGCTGATTATATCTATGCCGCCGGTAAAAAGATCAATTTCTACCGGGTGAATCCTAATGATATGGGGATGCAGAAATTTGCCGAACTCATTGAGCAGAGTGTGCACCAGGTAAAACTGGCCGTAACAGAACTGCGGGATATGAAGAATATGCGCAAGATCACCGAAGCCCTGGTAAAGATCAACAGTATCGAGAACCAGGCTGATGACATTTTCGATATGAGTATTGAACGTTTATTCGCTACCGAACCGGATGCCAAAGAAGTGATCAAGAAAAGAGAGATCTACCAGGTGATGGAGATCGTAACCGATAAATGTGAAGATGCCAGTAATGTAATTGAGTCTATCATTATTAAGTACGCATAAGGCAGTTTGAAGATTTGCCGCATGGAAGCCGCATTTTCAAATTTTCAACTCAGCACATTTTCAAAATAGTTTATGACTACTTTCCTGATTGTTATTATAGCGCTGGCCCTGATCTTTGATTATATCAATGGATTTCACGATGCCGCCAATTCTATCGCCACCGTTGTTTCCACTAAAGTACTGACCCCTTTCCAGGCCGTATTATGGGCAGCTGTTTTCAATTCCATTGCGTTTTTTATTTTTAAAGATCATGGTGTGGCCGATACGGTAGCTAAAACCGTAAAATCCGGCGTCATCGAAACTCCTGGTGCTAAGGAAGGGATAATGATGGTGGTTATTTTCTCAGGCCTTATTGCCGCTATCACCTGGAACCTGCTGACCTGGTGGCTGGGTATTCCTTCTTCTTCTTCCCATACATTGATTGGTGGTTTTGCAGGTGCAGCCATTGCAGCAGGCGGTTTCGGAGCGGTCAACTCTTCTATCATCATCAAGACGGCCAGTTTTATTTTCCTGGCCCCGGTCATCGGTATGATCATGGCTTTTGTGATGTCGTTGTGGTTTTTAAGTTCTTTCAAAAAGGGATGGACCTCTAAAATATTCTCTGTCATTATCATCATTGGCGTAATCGCCTTCCTTGCAACCAACCTTGAATTCAACAGGGAAATACTGGCTAAAAAAACACACTATGAATCATATACCGCACAGGTAATATTTTATTCCAAGAACTTTAAATGGATACTGCTGGCAATTATACTTTTAGTTATGGCAGTATTTTCTCTTTACCTCAGCCAGTTGAATGCGCATAAAGCCAATCAATGGTTCAAGCGTTTACAGTTGATCTCTTCTGCTGCTTTTAGTATCGGTCATGGTGGTAATGATGCGCAAAAAGTAATGGGAATTATCACTGCGGCATTGATTGCAGGAGGTTCTATTACAGAATTCAGCCAGATGCCTAACTGGGTGCCGATTGCCTGTTACGCTGCGATTGGCTTGGGTACGATGAGCGGTGGCTGGAAGATCGTAAAGACCATGGGTACCAAGATCACTAAAGTTACCCCTTTCGAAGGTGTGGCTGCCGAAACAGCAGGAGCCATTACATTATTTGTAACAGAGGCATTAAAGATCCCGGTGAGTACCACGCATACGATCACCGGTGCCATCATGGGTGTAGGTGCCACTAAAAGATTATCTGCTGTAAGATGGGGGGTAACGATCAACCTGATCTGGGCCTGGATACTGACCATTCCCATCAGTGGATTGTTAGCAGCAGCTGTTTATTATGTTGCGCATTATTTCCTATAATATCATATCAGCTTCTTTGCTAAAAAATCCTGACTTTTGTCGGGATTTTTTAATTTATGGCAACAATACTTGTAACAGGCGGATGCGGCTATATTGGTTCGCATACGATCGTGGACCTTATCAAAAATGGTTATGATGTTATTTCGGTGGATAATAATTCCCGGAGCAATCCCGGCATGCTGACCGGTATTGAAAGTATCACGGGAAAAAAAATAAAGAATTACAAAGTTGATCTTTGCAATTTTGATGACACATTTGCCATTTTTCACGAGAATGATATCCGGGGCGTCATTCATTTTGCAGCCTTTAAAGCAGTGGGTGAATCGGTGGAAAAGCCCTTACTGTATTTTGAAAATAACCTGACCTCCCTGATCAACTTACTAAAGTGTGTGCAGGAGTTTGAAACACCCTACTTTGTTTTCTCTTCTTCCTGCACGGTCTATGGCAATCCTGACCAGATACCGGTAACCGAAAAAACACCGCCTAAGCCTGCTGAATCGCCTTATGGTTATACAAAACAAATGGGCGAGCAAATCATCAATGAATTTGCGAAAAGTATCGGTACCCATTGTATCCTGCTGCGCTATTTCAACCCGGTTGGGGCACATCCTTCCATTAAGATCGGTGAAATGCCCATCGGCAAACCACAAAATCTCGTCCCTGCTATCACACAGACCGCTATTGGCAAGCTGGATAAAATGACCGTGTATGGCAATGATTATGACACCCGGGATGGTTCCTGCCTCCGTGATTTTATTCATGTAAGCGATATCGCCCATGCTCACACGTTATCGATCAAATACCTGGAGGAAGAAAAAAATACCGGCCTGTGCGAAGTATTTAATCTTGGTTCCGGGAATGGGGTAACCGTACTGGAAGCTATCCATGCTTTTGAAAAAGTAAGCGGTACTAAACTAAATTACGAGATCGGCCCCCGCAGAACGGGTGATGTGATCGCCATCTATGCTAATAATGACCTTGCCCGCCAGCTTCTTGGCTGGAATCCGCAATATTCGCTGGAGGATATGATGCGAACCGCCTGGGAATGGGAGCAACG
>JAEUVP010000196.1 GCA_016786805.1 Chitinophagaceae bacterium
AACAGCCCCTTTAATAGCGATTGCTCCTAATTGCGTTGCTGTTAAACTTTTCAGGCTGCCTCCGAAACTACCCATCGGGGTACGAACAGCAGAAATAATATAAACTTCTTTCATATAGATGATAAAATTGAGCCGTAAAGATAACGATTGTTAGTGTGAGGAGAAACTAACCTTATGGAAGGAGAAAAAAACAGGGTGAAAGAGGCCTGTTAGTACCTGTAACAAACAGCATTGATATTCATGCCTGCCCCAACCGAGGCAAAGAGGATCACATCGCCCGGCGATAACTGGTGATCGTCCACTTTCTGGTTACAGACAAGATCATACAAAGTTGGGATCGTGGCAACGGAACTATTACCCAACCAGTGAATACTCATGGGCATAATATGTTCAGGTGGCTTGCTGATGCCGTAGAGCTGGTACATTCTTTTGATGATGCCCTCGTCCATTTTTTCGTTCGCCTGGTGAATGAAGACCTTTTTCAAATCCTTAATATCAACAGCACTTTTATCCAGGCAGTCTTTCATCGCCGCAGGCACATATTTCATGGCATATTCATATACTTTGCGGCCTTTCATCTTAATATACCGTATCCGTGGATCACTTCCGGGGTAATAAGACATCCCCATATTGATATAATCCACCTCTTCCAATGAATGGGTTTGTGCACTTGCTCCCAGCATTCCGGGGCCCGTATCACCCACTTCTTTATATTCCAGTACAACAGCACCTGCACCATCACTAAAGATCATACTGTCCCGGTCATATATATCTATCACTCTTGACAATGTCTCAGTTCCGATCACCAGGGCCTTTTTAGCAAGTCCCGCTTTGAAGAATGCATCCGCCTGTATCAAACCTTGTACCCAGCCGGGGCAACCAAAAAGAATATCGTAGGCAATACAATTGGGATTACGGATACCGAGAAGATGTTTAATATGACTGGCCAGAGAAGGCACAGCATCCATTTGTATAGTATGCTTGAGAACGTTCCCGAAATTATGGGCAACGATGATCTGGTCTATTTCTTCAGGGTCTGTTCCACTGTTGATGAATGCGTTTTTAGCAGCAATACTTCCGATATCAGATGCAGTAAGATCATCTGTTGTGTAACGACGTTCCTCAATGCCGGTGATCTGTTTAAATTTCTCTACCACTACCTCGGGAGAAACGCCAAGAGGTTCATGAGTTTCCGAATAAAAAACATGGTTGGTAAAGTCGAAATTGGATTGAACAGAAGGTGGAATATAACAACCGGAACCGGTAATAACTGAACGTAGCATAACAGACTGCTGATTTTTTCTTGTACAAATATATAATATCATCCCATCAGCCAGCGGATGATATTAGTTAGGAGTAAAGACTAATCTTTACTCTTTTTTTCATGATCATTTTCAGGCCACACCGGTTTCAGCACTGATCTCTGTCTCTTCTGTGGGTATTTCTTCGGTCGCCTCAGTTGTTTCCACTGTAGCCAGGTTCCTGATGGTCAACTGGGAGCTATTGTTCATGGAGAATTCCAAATGCATTTGCTTCAGCATTTTGCGGGTGACCTCATCTTCCAGCAGCACCGTAGCAAATTCTTTTGCAAAAGGAGTTTGCTTGACCATGATGCTGATCCTTCCTTTATCGATCAGCAAGGCATTAAAGCTGAATTTCACTTTTCGTCCGCCGGCTGCCCTTGTAAAATCGGTATGATTCATATCCAATACCTGGTCACCGTTAGCAGAACGTTTCAGCAGAATAATAATTACGGGGAGATATTTTTTCCAAACCTGGCTAAACATATATTATGAGTTTAAAAAACTAATCAGATTTCCAAAAGACGACGCTCAGGTATGCCTTATACTGCCTCTTTATCGGAAAGGCGGGTAAATGATACGCCGTTGAAAACACGGGTAAGGTTGATGTCTTTTGTTTGTTTCCACTCATCCAGGTGGCTGTTGCTTACAATGCGCCAGAAATTCTTTGATTTCAATTCATCATAATCCATACCCTGCACAAAAAGCCCTATTACAGTACTTCTTTCCTTAAAATGAATATTAACGGGAGCTCCTTTGCGGCCTTTGCCTTCTACAAATTTTTCGATTGTTTCTGTTGTCATACTCTTTTATTATAGATAGATAAAATACGTCCGGTGTTGCAGGATAAGGGCCACTTGAGAAAAAAGACAGCTGTAAAGGAAGAATACAGGGAAAGAGAATGATTGTTCGCTTACAAGAGCTATATACTCAAATTACAGCATAAAGGTACGCTTTATTTGGCTGGCAGCAGCGTTTATTTTTGATCGTGCTGTGTTTGAATAACCCGGCTATACCAGTCCCTATTCCAGCCGGGAGTGTAAATAATTACTTGTCAACAGATAATCAGCCAGTTTACTGAGTAATATCAATAATACATGCCGGATGATTTTGTTTTTTTGTTTATCTTATATCACAAATTAAACACAGTATCAATGGCAAATCCTCATCATCGTAAAAAGCATAAAGCTCATGTGCAGAATTTTAAGCACAGTCATGATACAACAACAGGAGCTGGTAAAGCAGCCAAAAGAAAAGGCGCCAACATATTTGCTATTGTTGGTGCCGTGCTGGGCTTAGCCATCAGCTATTTTATTGTACCCGGACAGATCGTATGGATGATCACCGGTCTTACGATCGGTGCAGTGGCTGGTTATGTAGCCGGCAATCAGATTGATAAAGGATAAAAGTTGCCTTACCATCCGATGCCATAATCTTCTCCATGATTGCTGCTACCACCCCAGAAACTACCATGCTTCCAGTCAAAGTAAATGGCATTGATAGGTCCGCTTGTCCTGTCATCAAAACTTAA
>JAEUVP010000223.1 GCA_016786805.1 Chitinophagaceae bacterium
TGATCAATGATGGCCTGACCGTCAGACACCTGAAATTTTAAACCCTTTCGTATATGAAACTATTCATCTTTCTTGCCGGCATCTTCCTGCTGACCATTTCCGCAGAAAATTGTACGAAGAAAAAAGCAGCCACTGTTTACAAAGGACGCCTTGAAGTAAAAGGCCTTTGTATGAATTATACGATCAGTGTGACCGAAGGAAATATTGATCCTTCCTTAGTGGAAGCCAGCTGGACTGATGAAACGACCAAGAAAACCTATACAAACGCCTTTGGCCTGGGCTCCCCCTGTAATTTCCCGGCCACTATCAATGCAGGTGATGAGTTTTATTTCAGTATTGATACGACCAAACAGGAAAACTGTGCAGTATGTATGGCTTATTATCCAACACCGGGTAAAAAAATACCCATCAAAGTGGTGGTGAAATAATGCAGCCCCTTCTCCGGATAAATAATCTCTCCGTTGATTTCATAGCGGAATCAGGTATTACGAATGCGCTGAAGAATATTTCCTTAACAGTGAACTGGGGCGAAGTAGTTGCTATTGTTGGGGAATCGGGTTCTGGTAAATCAGTTACTTCTTTATCCATCCTTCAGCTGCTACCCTCGCCTCCTGCACATTATCCTTCCGGGGAAATATTATTTGCCGAAGACGGAAATGCCATTATTGATTTATTAAAGAAAGATCGTCATTCGCTGCAGGATATAAGAGGCAATAAGATCGCCATGATCTTCCAGGAACCGATGACCTCCCTGAATCCCGTAATGACCTGCGGCAAACAGGTGATGGAAGCATTACAGTTACATAAGAAGTTATCCAAAGCTGCTGCAAGACAAAAGACCCTTGACTGGTTCAATAAAGTAAAGTTGCCTGACCCGGAAGCAGCATTCGACCGTTACCCGCATCAACTCAGCGGCGGGCAGAAGCAACGGGTGATGATCGCCATGGCGATGTGTTGCGAACCTTCTTTATTAATTTGCGATGAACCCACCACTGCATTAGATGTAACCGTACAGAAAACAATTCTGCAGTTGATCAAAGAATTGCAGCAGCAATCCAATATGGGTGTCATTTTTATTACGCATGACCTAGGTGTAGTGGCCGAGATCGCTGACCGTGCTGTAGTGATGTATAAAGGGGAGATCGTAGAAGAAAACAATGTCAGATCATTGCTTACTGCACCTCAGCACCCTTATACCAAAGCATTGATGGCTTGCCGCCCGGTGAATCATAAGCGGGGAGAGAGGTTACCAGTAGTTAGTGATTTTTTGAGAATTACAGACGACAGACCACAGACCACAGCTACAGTTCATCCAGTGAAAGACAGTTCTGTCGTCCATGGTCCGTCGTCTGAGGTCCTTCTTGAAGCTAAGCGACTTTCCGTCTGGTTCCCGGCAAAAAAAACACTATTCGGCAAAGCAACAGCCTACACCAAAGCGGTGGATGATATCAGCTTTGAAGTGTATAAAGGAGAAACATTAGGATTGGTAGGTGAAAGTGGTTGTGGCAAAACAACACTGGGAAGAACATTATTACGGCTCATCGATCCTACTTCCGGAACGATCACCTACAACGGTATTGACCTGACCGCTAAAAATAGAGAGGAGCTTCGTTCGCTTCGCAAAGATATCCAGATCGTTTTCCAGGACCCCTACTCTTCCCTGAATCCCCGGTTAACGATTGGCTCAGCCATTGCTGAACCATTAAAAGTACATCATATCGTTTCAACAGAAAAAGCCAGGAAAGAAAAAGTAACAGAGTTGTTAGAGAAAGTAAACCTGAAAGAAGAACATTTTTCCCGTTACCCGCATGAGTTTAGCGGTGGTCAGCGGCAACGTATCGTTATTGCCCGGGCCCTGGCACTGAACCCCTCTTTTATTATTTGTGATGAATCGGTATCTGCGTTGGATGTAAGTGTGCAGGCCCAGGTACTCAACCTGCTCAATGACCTGAAAAAAGAATTCGGCTTCACCGTTATCTTCATTTCGCATGATCTTTCCGTTGTCCGTTATATCAGTGACCGTATCATGGTCATGAACAAAGGAAAGATCGAAGAAAGCGGTAAAGCCGATGATATTTATTTTAACCCGCAATCAGTCTATACACAAAAACTGATCGCTTCCATCCCAACAGGTATTGTTGCCTGATCAAAACCTGATCCGGGGAACTGCATCATATCTCCCCTCACTATCATCTTCATAAAACTCCCTTGCACTCTCCCGGCGGGAATAAAGTTTCTTCTTCATTTCCTTTCGCAGCTGGTCACTGAGTGATTCTTCTTCATCGATCTTTTTATCCAGTAAGCTTGTAAAGTTGTACTCGCCACTACCTTTAAAGCTGGTATTCCATCCGGGTACTATTGAAGTAAATGAAGGAAATTTATCTTTCTCATCAAATTCAAACTTAC
>JAEUVP010000233.1 GCA_016786805.1 Chitinophagaceae bacterium
TTTTGGCATTTTGATACGCCAGGTAACGGCCCAGGCCGTTCTCAGAATAGGCGATAGTAGCATAAAGATTCGGTACAAAACCCAAAGCTTTGTTCAGGTTGTCGAAAATGGTTTGATTAGCCGGCGCCACTTCATCTCTGGTGGGAACTGTGAATTTTTTCATTGTTTTATTTTTAATGTTTGCTGTCGTTATTGACAATGCAAAGATGCCCCGGCATAAAACCTTAAAAAATGGAGGATGAGCGCAGAAGGATGGACGATTTTCCTTTTGGGGGTTGTTGAGGAACGCCCGGGGCTTTGCGTAGTTGCGGAACAGAATTCCGTCCGCCCGAACCACAGACGATTTATTTGTTTAGTTGAAGTTAAGAATTAAAGCCCAAAGTTGAACTGTCTGCCCGTTAACCAAAGCTGATTTATGTGCAACTGATGAAATATAGTTTGTCCTGCCGCAATTACGCTAAAACCCCATGTTGGCAGCAGCCCTATTTGTCGTGTTTGTATTCAGTAAAAGTCAAGTTGAAAAAGTTCGGAATAAGTTCTTTGTAAGGGTTTGTCCAACTACTCAAAACAAATTTTTCAAGTATTTCAATCTGATTTGGGTCAAGTTGAAAACCAATTTTGTCAAAGAATGCTCGCATTACAGTATAAGCTACAATTGTCGGGTTGGTGTCAGTAAATGCACGTCCTTCGATTTTATTTAAGTCGACTGTCCAAAAAGTGTCAATAAGTGAAAAGGCATATTCCAACCCGTGTCTCGCCGAAATTTTCCATGAATCATAACCATTCGCTGGAATGTCTTCAATGTTTCCCTGGCTTGTAAAACCTCGCCCCGAATAATGTTCAACGATTTTATTTTGGTCAGAATTATTTTTAGTAACGTCAAGAGTCACCATAGCGACAGAACCAACGCCATTCTTAAATTTTTTCCATCGGTAAAATGTTTCGTTGTTTGTCATAATGCAAGTCGATAATTTTCTACCTGAAATTTAGCAGGTTGTCAACAAGGGTTGCTGCCAACTCGTAAATTGGCGTAACCGCTGGTACAGTTTTATATTGATTATCAGTAAAAATTTGTACCAGCTATCTTTAAAATTAATAAGTTCTTTGCACCTGCCCGTATTTATCCTGGTATTTTTATTGACACGGCGGCACCTTCTCCCCGCTTGCTTTCTATATGCAGGCTGGCACCCATAGTCTTAAGCAGGTCTTTGATAATAAGATAACCGAGGCCATGGCCTTTTTTATTATCTACATTGGCGGCTGTGATCACCACTTCATCGGCCATCAGTCGCTGTATCTGTTCCGGCGTCATTCCTATACCTTCATCTTTTACGTTGACTGTTATATAGCCATTTGTTTTTTCAGCCGATACGGTAATGGTTCCTTTCTCGGTAAAATGGATGGCGTTGGTGAGTAGGTTATAGACAAGGATCTTCAGTGGTTCATAATATTGCTGTAGCGTTGTGTTTTCATCAATCCTGTTTTCAATCAGCAGGTTTTTCTGCCGGGCCAGCGATTGTAAAATACCCAGCACCTGGCCCACCATTTCATGGAGGTTAAAATTTTCTTTCACCAATCGCCTGTTCTCATTCTGGTACTTGATCCAGTTCAGGATATTCGTGGAAAGGAGTTGCAGTTCCTGCGAGGTGTTGGTGATCTCCCGGATGGTTTCCTGCTGCAATTCTTCCGGCATCAGTTTTCTTTTCTCCAGTAAATTTTTACCGGCAACGGTCAAAAACTTCAGCGGCGTTACTATATCATGACTGATGATGGAGATCAGCCTTGTTTTGATACTATTATTTTTTTCAAGCACTTCGTTTTGTTCCTGCAGTTCTTTTGTTTTTTCAGTTACCTGCTGTTCCAGTTTGCGCTGTTGTATTTTATATTGCCTTGTTCTCACCTGCAGGTACAAGGCCACAAGGCCGAAGGCGGCAAACAAACAAAGCATAAAGAACCACCATTGCCGGTGCCAGGGAGTAACGATCGAGAATACAATTTTTTTATAGGAGTAGTTATCAATACCAAAACCATTCATCTTGCGGATGCTGACGGTATATTTTCCCGGCAACAGGTTATCGAGCCGTATCAGTGCTTCATTGCCGGGCTCTACGGGAGTCCAGGCACTTTTATCATTCAGCCGGTATTCCAGGTAGATATTTTCTTTATTGCACCAGGCCGAGAAAGCCAGTTTCATCCGGATATCATTATCGGTATAAGCGATCGGCAACAGCTCCAGTGAATCAGGATTTAGTTTTTTGGTTCCGGCCCTGAACTCATCAAGATAAATATTTCCTTCGGGCAGCAAGGGTGCTGCATGACCGGGGTCCACCCAAAGCAAACCATCCATGGTGGGAAAGGAAATGGTTTTGTTCTTCATCAGCAGGGCACAGGGGGCACAACCACCATTCATCTCGGTGATCTCCATGCCATCGTTCTTACCATAATAATGATAATAGACCTGCTGGTTATTTTTTTCAAATGCCGTGATAAGGTCAGCGAGTTGTGCTTTGAACAACCCCCGGTTGGAACTGAGCCAGCAAAAACCATTTTCATCCGGAACAAAACAGTGAGTATATAAAAGAAATTTATTTTTATCCAGTGGCATGGATCTCAGCTGTCCATTCTTCCAGATATAATATCCTTTTCCATAGGTGCCGACAAAAATATAGTCCTGGTATTTCCATAAACTGCGTACACAATAGCCACCTGCTTTTAAAATGGTATCCGTTGTTTTTTTATTGATATCAAATAACACGAGTCCGCTACAGGAAGCCACACCCCAAACACCGGGTGAAAATTCTGCCATGCTGTAAGGTGCTGATCCCTGCTTTCCCGGACCGGGTTTGAAAAGATATTGAAGACTATCCTGTTGCAGCAGGGCAAAACCCAGGTTTGTTGCGATATAAGATCTCCCGCCGGAACTGCCCATTGCAAAACTTTCCTGGACCTGTGGTATTTTAGTATAAGCAATGGTTTTACCTGTTTTATAATTATACTGGTGCAACAGGTTTTTTTTGTAGACAGGATTCATTTGAGAATACCAGAGTAACGAATCACCGCTGGTATAAACAGTATAGTTGAATTTTCCGGTTACAGGCAAAGAGCCGGGTGTTTTTCCTGACAACCCGATAACATGATTTTCATTGGTGAGTATATCCCCATTGGTTAATTCCACCTGTGAGTAATAGGCATTCCGTTCCCGGATATCGGTATTGGTATTTTTCAGCGGGGTGACACGGTTCTTATTGATAATAATGATACCCTTTGAGTCAGTGCCAATAAAAAGTGTTTTATTCTTTTCACTATACTGGGCCGAGCGGATAAATGAATAAGAAGGAATTTCCGAACAGATAAGCTCTGCTTCCAGCCGGTTATTCCTGTAATGCAATAACCAGGCATTGCTGCCGGAAAAGAGGATAGGGTTCCTCATGCCATTTTCCCAAAACAGCAGGAAATTAGAAGAGTTGACAGGAACTTTTTCTCCGTCCGGCGTAAGGATACTGACCAGATGGAAATCCCGGAAATTATTGGCGGCAATATATACCTGCCGGTCCTTGTCCATAAAAAAAAGCCGTTGATCAGCAATGAATTCATTTCTTAACCCGGCAGGGAGTTCCAGTGCTGTAAAATTTTTTTGTGCTGCTGTGGCAGCATAAACCTTCCTTCCTGCTGCTATAACGATCAGCGAAGTATCGTTGGGTTGTAATAAACGGTCCCAGGGCAAATTCCCGGTTTCTTTCATGAACGATAATACTTTTTGCTGCAGGGTGCTGCCGGAGGCACAGAGATAAAACCGCTTTTTAAAACCAATGACATCATTTAACTCGGGCAGCGGCTGGGGAACCAGCAAACTGGTTTTTACAGCAATGAACCTGCCGTTAATATCGGCGGCATAAATGGTAGCATTGTTGTTCTTTACGATATAGGCCATGCGTTCATGCGAAAGTCCGGGAGTATTTTCTTTAGTGAAGTTGGTGAAGCCAAGCCCGTCGTAGCGGGTCATTCCCGCTTCGGTGGCGATCCATAAAAAACCAGTTTGCTCATCCCACTGCAATCCTTTGATACCATTGGAAGGCATTCCATTATCCGTGGTGAATTGCTGGATATTATATTCCTTCACCGTTTGAGCAAAAACAGTAATACCGGTAAAACAGCAGATGAAGAAGAGGAGCCTTATCATAAACAGTTTGCACGAACAAGGTACTGTAAACCGTTTAATAATTTACATTGTAAAGGGTGGCCAGTTCGATCAGTTCTTTGATATTGCCGGCACTGGTTTTTTCAAAGATGCGGTTCTTGATGGTGGAGATCGTACTCATTTTTAAATTCAGTGTTTCACCGATCTCTTTGGTGCCGATCCCTTTTAGTACATAATGCAATATTTCCAGTTCCCTCGGGGCCAGTGCAGAAAAAGGGTTTTCATGATTTTGCAGCACGGGTGATTTTCTCAGCAACGCCTCGTTTTGTAAAAAACGTTGGATCACCAGGTTGATCTCTTCCTCCCCCACCGATTTGGATAAATAATAATTGATGCCGTATTGTTTTACTGCTTCACCATAGATCTCGGCAGGCTGCATAGAGAAAACGAGGATCTGGAGGTCGGGATATACCCGGCGGATATTCGGGATCACTTCGAGGGTGTTGCCATCGGATAAAATGATATCAAGAATAAGATGCGTAAATTTTTTCTTCACCAGTTCTTTCATCAGGTCGTTGCAGGTAGCCACTTCCTCAATATCGGCATAGCCCATCGCCAGCTGGATCTGTAATTTCAGACCCTTTCTGATCATGCTGTGATCATCTGCTATCAGGATTTTTGGTTGCATGGTTGTTGTTGTTTCCGGCAGGAAGGCATTTAGTGCACTAATTTCCATATTTTATTCCTGCTTTTTGTAGAATTTATTCTACGGGTTAACGGACCAGGGTGAAGGTGCCTTGCTATAACTGTAGCTATTAAAAGAAACAAAAGATACTATCTGTTGCATAATGACATGACTGAATAGCTGTGATCGCTGTAAGCTTACCGGATGATCGTGACAGTACCTTTCAGTATCCTTTTTTTATCATCATTCAGTTGCACGAGATACACATATACTTCATTAGGTTGTACGATTCCTTTATAGGTTCCGTTCCAGGGATTATTGATATAACCGGTTGAGGCAAATAATTTCTGCCCGGCCCTGTTGAATACCGTAACCAATGCATCAGGATATAAAGCCAACCCCGGTATCACCCATTTATCATTCCTGCCATCATTATTCGGTGTGAAAGCCGAAGGAATAAAAATATCGGAGACCGGCGTAATCACAACTTCGTCTGATGCGATACAATTACTGTTCTTGTCACTGGCCTGTATGGTATAGGTAACCGGTATATCCGGAGCGGACACAGGATTCAGTAGTACAGGAGAATTAAGATAAGTGGAAGGCGTCCACAGGAAATCATAATTAGATGGATTGCTGATCGTTGCATCCAGCGTGGCAGCACCACCGAGGTTGAAAAACTTATCCGGACCAGCATTGATATTCGGCAATGGATTAATAGTGATGGTTTGCGTGGCAGGTACGGAACCGCAACCGGCTGCTGTTTGGGTAACTAAGGAAATTGTATAGGTGCCGGCGGTAGTATAAGATTTGCTGAACGGGGGAATATTGCTGCTAGTACCATTTCCAAAATTCCAGTTCCAGTTGCTGACACCGGTGCTGGTGGAAGAGAAGAACAGGGGTTTCTTTTCACATAAAGTATCACCGGTGATCGTAAAGTTAGCTGTTGGGTTAGGATTGATCAAAGGAATACTGATCGTGGCGGTATCAGTACCGCAGCCACCGCTGAAACTGACAGCATGTTTAACCGTGATATTGGTTAATACAGTGGTATACGCATGTGGGGCAATATTGCTGCTGGAAGAATTGAATGTTTGCGCATCACCAAAATCCCAGAACCAGTTGGCAGGATTTCCACCAGTGGCAATAGAAGAAGTAAAGGTTTGCAAACTATCCATACAGGGTTTACCTGTAACTGTGATGGATGCGGTTGGTTTTGCTGTCACATTAACGGTCAGCCGGAATGTATCACTCAAACAACTGTTGCTGCCATTCACTATTAATGATACGGTAAAGTTACCCGCCGTTGTATAGGTATGATAGAAAGGATTGTTGTTATTGAAAGTGCTGCTGTTACCATCCCCGAAATTCCATTGCCAGCTGGTAATGGAATTACCAGGAACAAAAGAAGAATTATCCGTAAAGCGGATCGAATCACCGGTGCAGATATTCCGGTCGTAGCTGAATAAAGCCTGTGGTCTTGGCAGTACACTCACCGTACTGAAAGCCGTATCACTTTTACAACCATTGCTGCCCGTGGCAATTAAATAAATGGTATAAGTGCCCGGTGTATTGTAGCGGTGATAGAAAGGATTGCCATTGGTAAGTGTAGCTGTATTGCCATCGCCAAAATTCCAGTACCAACTGGTAATGGTGCCGCCGGGTAAAGAAGCAGTACTGGTAAGTAGAACAGAATCCCGTTGGCAAATGGTACCACCTGCATTGAATGTGGCAACAGGGCTTGCTGCGATCACTAACAATTTTGTGGTATCACCCACGCAACCATTATCAGCGATCACCCGGTACCGGACATTTTGATTACCTGCCGTAGTAAATAGTTTTACAGCATTGATACCGGTTTGTGTTGTGTTGTCGTCAAAGAACCAGTTATAAGTAACGAGGTTGAAAGTACCGGGAACAGCGGCGCCGGTAAACCGGATACTGTCAGTTAAACAGGCCGGGGCAGGAAAAGTAAAATCAGCTACAGGCCCCGGCTTCACCACTACTTTCACTGTAGCATTTTCTGTCTGGCTGCAATTTTCAATCACGGTTGCAGTGTAGCTGACAGGAATATAATAAGTGCCGGGGCTGGTAAAGATAAAATCCTGTTGCAGCGTATACACATAATACGTTCTTCCATTGATCAGTTCTGTCCTGACGGGAACCGGGTTGTTGATAATGGAATCTGCATTCGGCGACATACCGGCAATCGTACTCAGTTTCCAGTGAATGGAATTGGCAGGATAACCGAGTTTCACAAACAAGCGAACAGGTGATTTGGGACAGGTGAATGTATCAATCGTATTCGTTGTATTGAAAGTGTTTTTGATCTCGCTGTAATTATTCAGGTTGTTGATCAGTGTACCTACATTATAGCCATAACTTTCATAGTTGCCTAATCCATATACCGTAGCAGTGAAAGCAGAATCACAGGTGATGGTATGTTGTGCGGCAGGACCCACAAATCTTCTGACGGCAACAGAATAAGAAGGATAGTTGGGATGCGGAATGATCTGTGTGGCAGGAACAGGAGTTCCATCCACCCGGAGAGAAGCGGCTGCAACCGTGGGGAAATGTATATTCACATATACATAGTCAATAGATGACTTACGGCTGGTATAAAACAACACCGATTTCTGTCCCTGTTCGATCGGGCTCAGGTAAAACATCTCGGGATCACCATAAGAAGGTGGGGACGGCGTGGTGGTAGGAAAATTCCAGCACTGGTTTTTATTGGGTGTGTACTGCGATACTAATATGGGTTTATCGGATTCTATATAATCACCACCGGTGGAATCCATGAACTCGTAAAAGAAATTGTTGATCAGTCCTGTTAACACTACACCATTTCTTCTGACCACAGCCGTTGGATCCTGTACACAAACCCGGTAATAATTCCGGTTGGTCTCAAGAATATCGGTGTTGGTATTATTAATAGTATGATAAGTAAGATAACGGGTGCCCCAGGCCTGGGAGGGGAAAACCTGCTGGTGAACAAATTCACCACCATCACCACGGCATAAACGGATACCACCCGAACCGGAAAAAACAGCAACCGGGTGACAGTTACCATCAGCACCGGGAACAGAAATAATTTTACTGCCGGTCATATCCTTGCTGGCAAAAGCTGGATTGCCATTAAAGATGGCTTTACCAAATACATGATAGGATTCTCCTTTGTTGAGATTAATAGTATAAGTCTGCGTGGGTAACCAACCACTCTTCGTGGTATCAGACGGAGTGATCTCCAGCCGGGTGTTGTCTTCGGAGGCAATTACATAAAACCAGGAATACCAGTCATCGGGGCTGCTTTGTGAAGTGGTCTGGTAATAATTGATGGAGCGATACGAATACCCATAGGTTTCCACGGGCATCAACATCGTGGCACCGGATACCATGGTTGAATACACATGGGCATATACGGCCACGGGTACCGTGCTTACTATATGAATGTTTCTGGGTTGTAAACCATCGGTCAGTGTACGGGCATCATTGGGTCCTGTCTTGGGAATTAGAATTGTAGCATCAACAGTATTAGCCGGAATATTCAGTGTTTGAGTATAGCTGGTACCGGTAATAGTTACAGTAACCGTAGCCGCCCGCTCGGTACTTATATATAATGCCAGTTCCTGGAAGTTGACCGGTGATTCATGAAAAAAGCTGTAATCAAAACCATAAGCCAGCCAGAATTCTTTGCCCCGGTTGGATTTATCCTGTGCTAATGACGCTACAGAAATACATAAACTAACGAGCAGTAGTATAATTGGTTTCCGCCTCATAAATTTCAGTATTCAATATTCCATCATTTAGCTGTTCATTCCAGTAGAATTAATTCTACAAACACTCTTTCAATGTTGGTCTAACATTGTTTCCCTGAATTACAACCAAAATTTTAAACGTTACTGAAATGAACAAGAACTGCTTTGGAAAAATGCATTATGGCTTCTTGCTGTTAATGATCTCATTTTTCTCCCTTTCTTCCCTGGCACAAAGTGATTACCGGACTGATAAGTGGCGCTTCAGCGATCCCAGGCAGTTTGGTTTTACTGTACTGGATGTTCACTTTTACGATAATAACTTCGGTATTGCCGTAGGCGGTAACGGGGGTATTGCCAGGACTACTGATGGCGGTATTAAATGGATCTACGGCCCTTTCACCTTTACATCACCCACTGGTTTAACTACCAATGGCAGTTTCAATGATGTTCATATTGCCAGTTCTTCCATTGCTTATGCAGTAGGATCGAATGGCATGATGGCAAAGACCGTCAATGGCGGGCAGAACTGGACATTTGTGAATACGCCGTTGTATGCCAACGCAAGAAGCATTAATACCTGCTGGTTCATAAATAAGGATACCGGTTATATCGCCGGTCAGTGGAATACACCGGATTCAATTCCTAAAGTTTATTTTACCAGGAACGGTGGCAGTACCTGGGATTCATTGGCAGCACCTGCTGTTAACGGTACCACCAAAGTGGGTTTCATTAATAATGCAACCTACCCTTCTATTAATTATCCCATTTCCGGTAAGGCCAAGGAGATACAACGGATACAGTTCAGTAGTAATAATATCGGTTATATCTGTGGCGGCGGTGCTTCTGACTTTCCGAATATTGGCATCCCCAATATCACCAGCACCACCACCTGTGCTTTTACGGGGTCACAAACAACCGGGTCACATAATGCGAGTTTGCTCTGGAAGTTTGATAATGGTACATTGATTGATTACTCCATCAGTAAAGAAAGACTGGGGTATACCGGTTATCCTGCTACTTTAAACTGTACCTCCAAATTCGGAACCGTAACACAAAGCGTTCAGCAATTCAGGGCCCTGAATATCATCAGCGATTCGATGATCGTGATGATGTCATTCAATAATAACGTGGTGGTAAGAGTAAGAACCGGAAGGAACGACAGCACATTGAATGTGAATCGCCCCGGTGTGTATGAAAAAGGTAAATACGAAATATTAAATACTGGTAATGCAGGAGCTCCTCCTGGCTTTCCGCCAATACCGGCTGTGCAGGTACTGTCTGCCTCTAACCCGTACCAGATGAGAAGAGCAGCCAATGGTAAGCTATATGCAGCTGCGAATTCTGGTTTGATGTGGACTTCGGTGGATACCGGCAGAAACTGGGTCAGGGAATTCTCCTTACCACAAGGACGCAACTATAGCAGCTTTGCCACCTGGGCTTTTGATATTTTACCAAGCGGTAAATTCATTACCATGGGACAAGGCGGTGTGGTAGCTGATTCAATTCCAGGCGGTGCTTCTTATAACAGCAGTTATGTGTATGTAGGTGCTACCGGTAATAAAGTAGACTTTGTGGATTGTAATAACGGTATCATTACCGGTGGTTCCATGATTGCAGTTACCACGAATGGCGGTAATTCCTGGGTGGCCAAGAACCGGCCCGACTTTGCTGCTTCTTTTTATAGTATCAATGGCTTTGCTTATACCAAGCTGGATAAATCTTATTTCGCCGTAAGCAATGGTGTTATTTATTTTTCAGGCGACCAGGCCACCACGCTGGATCCTTTATATTCCAATTTTAATTTCCAGATGAATGATGTGGTGGGTTTTGGTAATGATACTATCTATGCAGTGGGATACAGCCAGTTCGCAGTACCGGCAGCCAGCAGAAAATCTTCTTTCTTCCGCAGCACAGATGCAGGAGCTACCTGGCAGGCGATAGATATTGTAGCAACTACTACCACGCCGGCTTTCACAGCACCTACTTTATCCAAGATGGCTTTCCCCAGCCGCAACATTGGTTATGCTGCCGGTTCAAGAAACGGTGTGTATAAAACAACGGATGGCGGAACCACCTGGACGAAAATCAATCCCTTCCCGGCATTAAATGAAGGACCAACGGGTTTCCCCAGCACCTTCACTTCTTATACCAGCATATTTGCCCTGGATGATAATACGGTTTTTGTGCTCGGAAATATTTTCACCACTGCCGGTTTCAGGAGATTGTATAAAACAACGGATGGCGGAACCACCTGGACCGATATCAGCAGCAATATCAATACCCTGCTGCCTTCGGGCAACCAGCTGAATGTTTTGTTCCATGATGTGAATAATGGTTATGTGTGCGGCAGCAACGTGTTGTTTGTAACCAATGATGGTGGTGCTACCTGGAAGATGGAAGTAGCCCCGCATGGTAACTTACAAAATGCAATGGGCTTTGCACCCCGCACCGTGCCTGCAGCGATTCCATTTGCCAATCGTAAATTATTCATTGGTACTTTAAGTTTTGGTTCCGGTATTCCATCCATCATGGAATATGGTGATACCTTAAATGTGAATGTGAATGCAATACCTGCTGTGGTGAATGCTTCCTGTACGAACCCAACGGGTGGCAGTATCACATTTAATACATCCGGTGGTCTTGCACCTTACCAGTATAGTATCAATGGCGGTGCATTCCAGTCTTCTAATGTATTTACCGGTTTAAGCACCGGTCCGAAAACGATCACTATCAAAGATGCGTTCTGCGGTACCATCACTAAAACCATCAACGTTGGTTTCAATGATAACCTGGCACTGACCACGAACAATGATACACTGGTTTGTGCCGGAGCTCCTGTCAATATGCTGGCGGCTACTAACGGTACCGGAACAGCTTATGCATGGACACCAGCTGCTGGTTTATCTGCCAGTAATATCAGTAACCCGGTTGCCACAGTGAACAGCAATGCTGCTTTCACTGTAACAGCATCGCTGAATGGTTGTGTAAGAACAAAAACAGTGAATATTGCTATCAAACCCAACCCGGTGATCAGTGCTGGTTCGGATAAAACAATTGTGGATGGCGACCAGGTGCAACTGAACGGAAGCAGTGCGGCTAATGCGGTATCCATTGCATGGACACCGGCTGCCACACTGACCAATGCCAATACATATACTCCTGTTGCTAAACCCAATGTGACCACCACCTATACACTCACCGTCAGGGATAATAACAACTGTACCTCTACCGATGCTGCCATTGTAACGGTGATCCCTTATTGTATGAAAGTGATGAATGCCTTTACACCGAATGGGGATGGTATGAATGACCGGTGGCTGGTGACCAACGGTGCTCCTTGTACCAACAATATCAAAGTGGGAGTGTATAATCGTTACGGTAATGTGATCTATACCAATAACAATTATGCAAATGACTGGGATGGCACTTTCAATGGTAAACCTGTTGCTGATGGTACGTATTACTATACTGTTACTTTCCGCACCATCACCGGTAAATTAATAACATTAGCAGGAGACGTAACCATCCTGAGATAAACAACTAAACTACCAAGCAATGAAACGCTATATCATTTTATCCCTGTTCCTGGCCCTGGCACTGACGAACCTGCAGGCACAGCAATTACAAACCTCTTCCCTGTATGATCTGCAGGGTGTATTGCACAACCCTTCCATGGCAGGCGTCAACAATATGGTGGGTGTTACCTACCGCAGCCAGTGGACCGGCATCAGCGGCAGCCCGCGGACCGGTACTGTCTTTGGTTCTTTTAAATTACCGGAGCAAAAGATCGGTTTGGGTGGTTATATCTACAGCGATAAAACAGGACCCACTTCAAGAACTGGTATCCAGTTAGCTTTTGCCAAACATATTGAAACAGCGAATGGCACTTTCTCGCTTGGCCTGGAAGCAAGAGGCCAGCAGTTTTCGCTGAACCGTGAAAAACTAAGCCAGTCCATAGCAGGTGATCCTGCGATGGGTGCCGGCGATAACCGTTTTAAATTCGATGCTGGTTTTGGTGTTTCGTACACGAACAAGAAATTTCAAATTGGTGCATCGGTATCGCAACTGGTGCAATCCAAACTGGATTTTTATACTGGAAACTTAA
>JAEUVP010000068.1 GCA_016786805.1 Chitinophagaceae bacterium
GGAGCAACCTGCGGTAAAAACTACAACTACAGCTCCAGTTCCTAAAAAAACAGAGCTGCAACAACCCGTTGCAATTGCAAAAATAGAAGCACAAAAAACTATTGAACAGCCAGCAAGCAGTTCCACCAATAACCAGGCAGATGTGGCAAAAAGAACGGTACCTGCAACTGTTGTTCCTGAGAAAACAATAGCAAAACCGGAAGAAAAGAAAGTGGCTCCTGTTGTTTCGACGCCACCAGTTGTTGAGAAAAAAGAAGAGACCGTTATTCCAGCTACCGTTGCCACTCCGGCACAACCGGTACTTGTTACTGCCGAGACTAAAAAACCGGTCGCTGATCATGCCGGTGCGGCAACCTTTATTGCAGAAAGAAAAACCGAAGCTCCCCAAACGATCAGTTTCATGAATGATAGTTTGGTGATCGCCCTGTATGATAATGGTGAGGTGGATGGTGATACAGTAAGTGTGTTGCTGAACGGTGAAATATTCTGGGCCAAACAGGGTTTGAAAACAACTTCCATCAAAAAAACGATCTATATCGCTCCCGGCCAGGAAGAAATGACACTGGTACTCTATGCAGAGAACCTCGGTAAATATCCGCCCAATACCGGCCTGCTGATGGTGTATGATGGCGAAGAAAGATACCAGGTTCGTTTCAGCGCTGATCTAAACAAGAATGCGGCGATCACATTCCGGAGAAAAAAGTAAATTGAAGAATGATTCGATCATTTCTTCTTTTATTACTTGCAACGCTTATTGCCGGTAACGGCTTTTCACAGGTAACAGAAGTGGACACCGTTTATTCCGGCCATGTCAAAGACTCTTATGTTATCACAGTAAGAAAACCCTCCGGCTATTCTGATAAAAATAAATATCGTCATGTATACATCACTGATGGCTCCATCGGTATCGGTGATTATATCCTGGGTAAAAGCGATAGCTGGAAAGCGACCATTCCTTCAAACTGTGTCATCATCGCCATTTCCCATATTGGCGACTGGCATGATAAACGCCCCCGGGACTTAATTCCTTCCGATATTTCTAAAAATGTGGAGACCAATTTTGGCAAGGCAGACAAATTCTATCTCTTCCTGCAAAAGGAGCTGATCCCGAGGATCGAAAAGAAATACAGCAATAAAAAAGACCGGGTGTTCATCGGTCATTCCTTTGGGGGTTTGTTTTGTTTATATACCTTATTCAAAGATGATAAACTGTTCGACAGGCATTTTGCGATCAGCCCTTCTATCTGGGCCAACTATTATGAACTGGACAAGATCGAAGAAGCCTATTTCAAAAAGTCGAAAGTATTAAAAGCCAATGTAACGATCTATGTTGGCGGACTTGAATTTTTAAACAAGGTTCTCTATTCCTCGAGGGCTTTTTTTAAAACCACCACAGACAGAAAGTACACCGGCTTTACTATCAAAAAAGATGAGATCGGGAATGCCAACCATTTCAGCATCCGAAAGCCTGCGGTGGACAGGATATTTGAGTCCCTGAAATAATGCCTTTAACTTGCAGGCTGAATTTTACTTATGATAACACAAACAGATACCCCCGTTATAAAACTCACACAATTCTCGCATGGTGCAGGTTGTGGTTGCAAGATCGCCCCAAAAGTTTTGGATGAAATACTGAAAAGTAATGTGGCCATGCCCGATAATAAGAACCTGCTGGTCGGCAATCACAGTAAAGATGATGCAGCGGCATATGACCTGGGTAATGGAATGGCGCTGATCTCCACCACCGATTTCTTTATGCCGATCGTGGATGATGCGTTTGATTTTGGAAGAATAGCTGCGGCCAATTCGATCAGTGATGTATATGCCATGGGTGGAAAGCCCCTGATGGCAATCGCTATTCTCGGCTGGCCGGTGAATAAATTGTCTCCCGAAGTGGCACAGCGGGTGGTAGAAGGCGGCCGTGCCATTTGTGCAGAAGCCGGTATTCCTTTAGCAGGCGGGCATAGTATTGATTCACCTGAACCTATTTTTGGTTTGGCGGTAACGGGCATTGTTCCGATTGAAAACCTGAAACAAAATAATACCGCACAGGAAGGAGATCATTTATTCCTCACCAAGCCATTGGGTGTTGGCATTTTATCCACAGCACAAAAAAGAGGATTGCTGAAAGAAGAGATATTGCCCGTGATCGTAAAACAGATGACCACATTGAACAAACTGGGTAAAGACCTCGGAAAAATAAAAGGCGTTCATGCCATGACCGATGTAACCGGTTTTGGTTTGCTGGGTCACCTGATAGAAATGGCAGAAGGCAGTGGCCTGAGTGCGGAGATCTTTTATGAAAAAATCCCTGCTATACCCGGCGTGAAGGATTGTATCGCCCAGGGCATATTCCCTGATGGTACCACCCGCAACTGGAGCAGTTATGGAGACAAAGTAAAATTTGAAAAAGGAGTGAATGTGGCAGAAGCTTTTAAACTCCTGCCCGACCCTCAAACCAATGGCGGCCTGCTGATCGCTGTACAAGAAAAGGCGTTGGAAGAAGTAAAAGCGTTACTGGCTAAAAATGGATTGATTGATTTTACGGAGCCTATTGGAAAGATGGTGGTAGCGGGAGAGAAAACTGTTTATATAAAATCAATCGCAGGATAAATATTAATTGACAGACCCGATTAAAAATGATCAGCACCTCAAGAACAAACTCCAATGATCCCGACTTCCAGGAACTGGTAAAAGCCCTGGATATTGAATTGCAAATAAGGGATGGCGAAGAACATGCATTCTATGCACAACTAAACAAGACAGATCATATCAAACATGTGATCGTTGCCTGGGAGAATAATGAAGCCGTGGGTTGTGGCGCCCTGCGGGCTTATACAGAAGATATAATGGAAGTAAAGCGGATGTTCGTCCCGCTGCAACACCGGAGAAAAGGTATTGCTTCGGGTGTGTTATCTGAGCTGGAAAACTGGTGCCGGGAATTAGGTTATAAAAAATGTATTCTTGAAACAGGTAAGAACCAACCAGAAGCCATTGCGATGTACCAGAGGAACCAGTATAAAATTATTCCCAATTTTGGGAAATATGCAGGTGTGGAAAACAGTGTTTGTTTTGAAAAAGACTTCGGCAAAGAAAGTTAACTTTAATAATGCCTATCCATAACAAACAGGAGATCATCAGTGCTCTCGATGAAAAAATAACAGCCTTCAATGATTTTATAATGAGGCTGGATAAGCCATCTTTTGAAGCAACTCCCAACGATAAATGGAGTGCCGGGCAAAACCTGGATCACCTGATCAAAGCGATACAACCACTGCAACCTGCCTATAGTTTACCAAAGTTCTTGCTTCGTTTATTATTTGGCAAAGCCAATCGTCCTTCCCGTATTTATGAGGAAGTGGTGGCCAAGTACAAAGCAAAACTCGCCGCTGGTGGCCGTGCCAGCGGTCGCTTTATTCCACCAGTGATATTGTTTGAACAAAAAGAAACGCTGATCTCAAAGTATACCCGGCAAAAAGAAAAGCTCTTTCGCAAGATCGAACGGCAAAGCGAAGATGCCCTGGATCAATATATTTTACCGCATCCCTTACTGGGAAAACTGACCCTGCGGGAAATGCTGTTCTTTACGGTGTATCATAATGAACATCATTTGGAGTTGCTGAAACAGCGGTAATCAATTAATAACAGAATTATACAAGTAGACTTTGTGAGTAAAAAACGACAACAACTTACTCTTTTTGCTGATGAAAAGGATACGTTGATCATTGAAGCCGTCCGTAACCAATTTAACCCCGAACAGGCAGCATTGATAAAAGCACATGTCACGTTATGCAGGGAAGATGAGATTGTGCCTTTTGAAAAAGTATTAAAGAATCTTGAATCATTCAATGAGCCTGTCGTTTCCATTGATTTTGGAGAAGTGGTGCGTTTCTCAACAGGAAAAGGCATTTTGCTACCAGGAATTGGAACTAATAAACCATTTCATCAATTAAGAAAGGCTGTTTTAGCGGGACTGGCTGAGCCACCGAGGTTACATGAGCCGCATATTACCCTCATGCATCCCAGAAATTCAAGCTGTACAGATACGATTTTTAACCAGATCAAAGCCTATCGATTTCCGTGTACAATTAAATTTAACGCCATCAGCCTCATCGAACAGGAAGAAGGGAAAGAATGGACCGTGCTGAGAGAATTTAAGTTGAGGGGGTAACCGTTAATTGGCTTTTATTTTTTGGTTAAAAAAATCTCTGCCATCATACAGCGTACACTGCCGCCTTCCACAGCTTCAATAGTCGGCACAGCAACAGGTAATAACTTAGCATAGGCTTCCAGCATGGCCTTCTGCTCTTTACGCAGTGAATTGAAGGCGGTCTGGCTCATCACCAGTATATTTTCTCCGTTACTGTTTTTCACTTCCAGCATATTGCCTGCAAAAGCATACATCTGGCCCCTCGTTATCGGGATAATAGCATGCCCCGTTGATTCCAATAGCTGCCGCACTGCGATCAGTTCCCATTCTTCTTCAATTGCTTCTTCGCACAATACACAAAAACCTTCCCCCACCGCCATCACCACGTTGGTATGATAAACAGGGTTTCCATTTTTATCTGTCGCTAAAAAAACAATCGCCTGGTAGTGATTGGCGCTGGCAAATTTTTCCAGCAACGGCATACTGGTTCGTTCAGAGATGCAAGCGAAGATCATTTTCTCATCATGATCAATCACCATACTGCCGGTGCCTTCTAAAAACCGGCCTTCCACTTCGTATTCGCTCCAGTCCTGCACATCTTTTACCACAAATTCTTTTGCCAGCTGTTCCAGTATATCATCTCTTTTCTCCGCCCTCCTGTTCGATGCATACATCGGGAATACAATTACCAAACCTTCGGGGGTTGTGCTGAGCCAGTTGTTGGGAAAGACCGCATCAGGCTTTGCGGGTTCTTTCGTATCCTCTATAACTATTACATGGATAGAATGATTGCGCAGCGTTTGCACCATATTGTCAAACTCTGCCAGTGCTGTTTGCTGCAACTCGTCTTCACTGATCCCGGGATTCGTTTGAAAATAATTATTCCTTGCTGTTTCAATATTAAAGCCAAAGGCTGCCGGGCGAACCATTAATATCGTAGAAGCTAATGGCATGGCAGCTTACTTAGGTAACAGTGCGTCAATTTGTGCTGCCAGTTTATGATCCTTACCTGTTATGATATCACCGGCATCGTGGGTACTTAGCCAGATTTCCACGGTGTTATAAACATTGGTCCATAAAGGATGATGATCCATTTTCTCGGCTTCGATGGCCACTCTCGTCATGAAAGCAAAGGCTTCACTGAAATTTTTGAACTGAAATTTCCGGTAGAGTTTATTATCCGTTTCCTTCCACATGCTGATGAATTTACAAATTAAAAAACCAGGTGTTCTTTGTTCTTTATCTTCTCATTGGTCAGTTCCAGCACCAGTTGTACGCCATTGATGGAACGGATAGAATTGATCGTTTGCTGCAACATCTCATCGGTAACCAGGTCGCCTTTCATCAGCCATAAAAAATCAAGGTGTTTGAATTCGGGCAACAGGTATTCTCCTTCAAACTGGTTATTATATACATAGTGCGATAAAGAGCCTGTCGGTTCACAAAACTCGTAGACCGCAAAAAAATAATTTCTCCTCTTTTTGGTAAGCTGGATCTCAATTTCATGGTTCACCCGGAAATCCATCCCCATCATACTGTTGAGGTGCCAGCAAAACTGGTAATCCTTCACGGGTGACATGATCCCCAGCAACCTCGTTTCATCAAAAAACTCGTTGGTAAGGTCTTGTGTATTCAGCGATAATTTGGCGCTTCTTTCTGCCATAACCGTTCATTCCTGCTTTCAATTTACGATCAGAATTCCACAGTTCCTTCCAGCACTTCATTTCCTCTTTTATACTTCACTTTGGTCTTGTCGCCTTTTTTGAACTTACCCAGGGTCTGCATATAGCTTTCCATGCTGGTAATATTGTATTCTCCTAATTGCAGGATAATATCGCCTGTCTTGAGACCAGCTTTGGCACCGGGTCTTCCTTCGGTAACGCCGTCAGCCCTCACACCCGTTCCGGCAAACGTATAATCAGGCATGATGCCCATTGTGACCCGGAAAGAAGCATTGGTGCTGGTTTGCGTCTCTCTTGTTTTGGTAAAAACCAGCCTGCCTTTATCATTCAGTGATTCAATTACACTGTTCACATGCTGGATGATCTTCCATTGCCCGTCATAGTTGATCTTGTCGGCATCATCCGATGGTTTGTGGTAATCGGTATGCAGGCCCGTGAAATAAAACAATACAGGAATATCTTTCCGGTAAAAAGAAGTATGATCACTGGGACCGGTGCCGCTGCTGTCGTATTTGAAGATAAAGTTTTGACTATTGGTTGTTTTGATGGCTTCGCCCCAGGTGGGTGAAGTGCCTATTCCGCCAAGCGTCAGCACTTTGGTGCTGTCATTCAAACGTCCCACCATATCCATGTTGATCATGTAATCCACTTTCTTCAGGTCAATAGTGGGGTTTTCAACATAGTATTTAGAACCAAACAACCCCAGTTCTTCACCAGAAAAAGCAATAAAGAGATAGTTATTGTTCTTTGCTTTGGATTGTTTTAATATTCTTGCCAATTCTATTAATGCTGCGGTACCGCTGGCATTATCATCAGCGCCGTTATGTATGGCGTGGTCTGCCGTAGTATTCCTAGAATTGCCATCTTCTCCATAACCAAGATGATCAAAGTGAGCTCCCAGCACAACTGTTGTGGCTGCCCCGTTATCTATATATCCCACCACATTATGTCCCACTCTTTTCTTTTCCCCGATATCTGCTTTGAATTTGATCGTAAGTGCGGCAGCGGGATCTTTAAAATATTTCTGTGCTGTTTCTTTATGAATATAAAAAACAGGAATGGTCAATGGTGTGGATTTATCCTTCGCATTGAATTGTAATTTATCATCTGTCGCTGTGCTGTTGTATAAGATCACCGCTGAAGCACCACGTTCCTTTGCTTTTTTAGCATTATTATAGATATAATCGTTCAGGTCAAAATGCGGGTTATTCTTATTTTCTTCCAGCACATCTTTCAAATCAAAGAACCAGGGCATTTCAATTTCCTGGATAGCGATAGAAGGCAATGCTTCTATTTTCTGGCTGCTGCTGTACGGGAAAGGGAAAAAATCCTTTCCTGCGTTCAATTCATTGCCATTAATAGTAAAGAAAGTGCCGGAGTTGATTTGTTTACCGTCGTTCACATCAAAGGGCTGGTAATAACCATCTGTTCCTTTGGCAGCAAGACCTACACTGCTGAACTGGCTGCTGATATATTGCATCGCCATTTTTTCGCCTTCTGAACCGGTTCTTCTTCCTTCCAGTTTATCATCGGCCAGGTATTGCACATGGGCTTTCAGGTTAGTGATGACCTGCGTGTTTGTTTTACCAACTTTTTGCTGGGATGAACAAGCAACTATTAATAACGAAAGAACAAGGGTGGCAAAGGAAGTGAAACGCATAACAGTATGGGTTGATGACAGCCGCAAAGGTATTGCAGGGGAAAGAGATTTCAGGGGTTCGGTAACAGGATTTGATAATAAAATGACCGTATCTTATCTGCTGGTCAAAAGTTCCGCATTGCAGGGTCCAAACATCGTATTTCGTAAGGTGGTTTGAGTAAGCCAATTTATTTTTGCCAACTATACCTGAAGGTGAAAAAAGAGACACTCCATATAGCATTGGTTGGAAATCCTAACAGCGGAAAAACATCCTTGTTCAATTACCTGACCGGTATGCACCAGCAGGTGGGCAATTTCCCCGGCGTTACTGTGGATAAAAAGACCGGGATTACGCCCATTTCAGATACGATCACCGCTGAAGTGATCGACTTACCCGGTTCTTACAGTCTTTATCCCCGCAGGCTGGATGAGTGGGTGAGCTATAAAGTATTACTGAACCAGGACAAGGAGATCAAAGCCGATGTGATCGTGGCGGTAGCTGATGCCAGCAACCTGAAACGTAACCTGCTGTTCTGTACCCAGATCATTGACCTGAAGCTGCCGGTGGTGGTAGTGCTCACCATGATGGATCTGGCAAAAAAGAAAGGAATCCTCATTGATCTCGTTGCACTGGAAAGAGAACTTGGCGTGCCCGTGGTGGCAGTAAATCCGCGGAAACAAAAAGGGCTGGCTCAACTAAAAAAGGTCATTGAACTCACTAACCAGCAGCAGTATCAATCTCCTGCCCGTGATTTTATAGATAATAAAGCACTGGCGCCTGCGCCTATTGAGGATATAAAAAAAGAAATTCCCGAACTGAGTGACTATACTGCGATCCACTACCTGATCAATCATGAGTCATTCGAACTCGATGTGGCTACACAGGATAAAATAGAGCATATTGAACGGAAGCATCATTTCAACCCGACCAAGACGCAGGCGGAAGAGATTTTGCAGCGTTATGCCCGCATCAAACAGATCATGCAGCAGGCGGTTTCCGAACCCGATCCTCTACAGAAAAAACTGTTTACCGAAAAACTGGATAATGTATTACTGCACCGCCGCTGGGGTTACCTGATCCTTCTCGGGGTATTGTTCTTATTATTCCAGAGTGTTTTTCTACTGGCACAGTTCCCGATGGACTGGATCGATATGGGTTTTGCCAAACTAAGCCAGGCTTTGTCTTCTTCATTACCAGATAACCGCTGGACCGACTTATTATTAAATGGTGTGCTGGCAGGGCTAAGCGGCATTTTGGTGTTTGTGCCGCAGATCATGATACTCTTCGGGCTGATTACCTTGTTAGAAGATTCAGGCTATATGGCGAGGATCAGTTTCCTGTCTGATCGTTTGATGCGGGTCGTTGGTCTCAATGGAAAAAGTGTAATGCCGATGATCAGCGGTTTTGCTTGTGCCGTGCCGGCTATCATGAGTGCAAGGAATATTGAGAACCGGAAGGAACGATTACTGACAATCCTCATCACACCATTGATGAGTTGTTCGGCAAGGTTACCCGTTTATGCTATCCTGATCGGGTTGGTCATTCCCAAAACTTACCTGCTGGGCTTTTTGAGTGTGCAGGGATTGGTGATGATGGGGTTGTACCTGCTGGGCCTGGTGATAGCATTGATCGTTTCTTATATCGCCAAATGGTTTATCCATATCAATGAAAGAAGTTTTTTCATACTTGAATTGCCCACTTATCGTTCGCCCCGCTGGAGCAATGCGGTAAGGACCATGATCAGCAAGGCAAGGATATTTGTATTTGATGCGGGAAAGATCATTATGGTGATCAGCCTTATTCTCTGGGCACTCAGTTCCTTCGGACCCGGAAATACCATGCAGGAACTGAAACAGGAGCATGAGATGGCTATTGCACAACCCGGTGCCGATATGGAAGCAGCGGCCAGGAATTACCAGACAGCAAAGCTGGAAAAATCCTATGCGGGTATTTTAGGTAAATCCATTGAACCGGTGATCGAGCCATTGGGCTATGACTGGAAAATTGGTATTGCCCTGATCACTTCATTTGCTGCCAGGGAAGTTTTTGTCGGTACGATGGCAACTTTATACAGTGTGGGTGATGCAGATAACGAATTACTGTTGAAAGAAAAAATGAGAGGAGCTGTTCGCCCTGATGGCACTCCTGTCTTTAACCTGGCAACTGGTTTATCCCTGATGATCTTTTATGTTTTTGCCATGCAGTGTATGAGCACACTGGCCGTAGTGAAAAGGGAAACAAGAAGCTGGAAATGGCCGGTCATTCAATTAGTATATATGACAGGGCTCGCCTACCTGATGAGCTGGATCGCTTATACCATTTTTAAATGATCATTCCTGGGCCATCCATTTATCTTTCGGTTCAAAATAATCCCATAACAGCGCTGATAACTTCCGGGCCAGTGTCCATGCCTCATTCTGGTGTGTCCAGCTGATATCCTTATTGTTCTTGGTGAAGATGCAAAAGATGTAAGGGTTATTTGGTGCGTTCACCAGCAAAGCTTCACTTCTCACAGCATTCACACAGCCATTTTTACTGAATACTTCAATATAAGGAGGGATTTGAGAAATAGCTTCGTCCTCATCCCAGAAGTTGCGGCCCATGCAGCGCAGCATCCTGTCACTGATCGCCGGAGGGAATACCTGGCTGCGGTAGATCTTTTCATAGAGGGTTCCCATTTCAAAAGGAGATGTTTGTCCCCAGCCATATTGGGTTCGGTTATTTTCTCTACCTGTTGTTCTTGAATTTACCCGGGTACTTTTAAAACCAAGACTATCCAACAGTTCATTGATCTTGGTACCGGTACCGGCAATACTTTGCAGCCACAAACTGGCCGTATTATCGCTGGTGGTCATCATCAGCATGATGATCTTTTTCAAGGCAATTTTTTCGCCAGTTTTAAAAGAACCTAAAATATCGGAGCCGGCATACAGTAACGAATCCTTATACTCAAATACAGAATCATAACTCAGTTCAGCTTTTTGCAGTTTATTCATGATGCCCGTCAGTATCGGCACTTTCACAATACTGGCTGTCGGAAAAACGGTATCTGCATTGATTGCAACAATCTTTCCTGTCCGCAGATTTTTTATATAGATACCAATATCACCATTGAAACCGGTAATGGCTTCCTGGATTTTAACCTGCAATTTCTTGTCTATCTTTTGGGCTGACGCAAAAAACGACAAGCTACAGATGAACAGGGAGAAACATAGTCTCATAATAACCTTCATTGTTGTTGAGTTTTCAACTTTAAATTTATTGATCAGCAACTTTTATTTCATATTCATATAATCAATCACCAGGTGACAAAAAGCCTTGACCCCTGTTTTCATTCCTGCATCATCCACAAAAAAATCAGCGGTATGATGGGGCGGTGCTTTTTTAGGATCATTCCCTTTGGGCATACCGCCGAGATAGAAAAAGAAAGATGGTGATTTGGTGCCGTAGTAAGAAAAATCTTCTGCCCCCGTCACCCATTCTCTTTCTGTCACATTATTAATTCCCGCTGCTGATTGCAGGGAGGCGATCATCTTTTTTACAAGCTCCGGTGTATTATACGTAACCAGTGTTTTTGTGTCAATACTCACTTCGGCTTTGGCACCACCCGCTTCTGCAATTTTCTCAGCAGTATGCCTGATGCGTTGGTGTACTTCCTGCTGCATAGCATTATCCAGCGTACGGATGGTTCCATCGAGTACACATTCTTCCGGGATGATATTGTTTCTTACGCCGCCTTGTATCTTACCCACGGTTATCACCACGGGTGCTTTGGTCAGCTCAGACTGGCGGCTTACAATAGTTTGCAATCCTTCAATGATCTGTGCAGCAATGGCAATCGGATCAACACCCAACCAAGGTTGGGAGCCGTGACTGCCTTTACCTTTCACTTTTATGCTAAACCAGTCGGAAGATGCCATAAAGGCTCCTGGTTTATATTGTATTTGTCCCGCTTCAATATTGGATTCAATATGCAATCCAAATACCACATCCACTTTAGGGTTGTCCATCACTCCTTCTTTTACCATCAGGTTGGCACCACCTTCTTCTCCTTCAGGCGGACCCTCTTCAGCCGGTTGAAAGATGAATTTGATCGTTCCTTTCAGGTCGTTCTTCATGCCGGATAAAATTTCTGCCGCACTCATGAGCATCGCCACATGGGTATCGTGCCCGCAGGCATGCATCACCCCGACCTCCTGTCCATTATAAACAGATTTTACTTTGGACGCAAAAGGAACATTTACCTTTTCAATAATAGGCAAAGCATCCATATCTGCCCGCAAAGCAATGCAGGGACCCGGCTTTGCTCCTTTTAATATCCCTACGACCCCAGTTTTGGCAACGCCTTCAGTTACTTCAATACCCAGTTTGCGCAAATGAGCGGCTACCAATTTTGCAGTGTTGGTCTCCCGGTTGCCCAGTTCGGGAAACTGGTGCAGCTGTTTTCTCCAGGCAATACATTGCGGTTCTATTTTATCAGCCGCTGTTGCTACTTTCTCCTTTAGCTTTACACTTTCTGTTTGGGCAAAGATTGACACAGGTATTATCAGCAATCCGGCTATTATGTAGGATCTGAACATGAATATATTTTTCATGAATTTACTGTAATTGAGTTTTAATTGGGTTATCATCTGCTGCTTTGCTGATTTTTTTTATATTTAACCACCATGCTGCTTCGCCACTATTCATTTCTGCGGGCCGTATTCTTTCACAGCCTGACTGCTTTTGGCGGACCGCAGGCACATATAGCGATGATGCTGAAAACATTTGTCCACCAGCATCCCTATGTGACTGAAAAGGAATTAATGGAGTACAATGCTTTTTGCCAGTTGCTGCCGGGAGCTTCTTCCACACAAACACTCACGTTGATCGGTTATAAAAGAGGAGGTGTTCCATTAGCGGTGCTTACGCTGATCATCTGGATATTACCAGCGAGTATATTAATGGGGGCTTTATCTTTTTTGCTGCATTATATCGATAAGAAGGCGCTGGATACTGATATTTTCAAATTCATTGCACCCATGGCTGCCGGGTTCCTTGTTTATGCAGCTGTTGTAGCTTTTCCACTGGCCATCAGGAATACAATTACCTGGGTCATTATGATTGCAGGAACTATCGCCACTTATCTTTTATTTAAACAGCCCTGGATATTCCCACTGCTGATTGTGTTGGGAGGTGTGGCCACTAATATCAGTCGGAAACGTATTCCCCAGTTGGAAGAAAAACCCAAAAAGATCCGGTGGTGGAATTTTTGGTTATTCGGAATCATTTTTATTCTTGCCGGTATACTTAGTGATACCGCCCGAAAATATGACTGGCCCGACCGGAAGCCGATTAATCTTTTTGAGAACACTTATCGTATGGGCAGCCTGGTGTTTGGTGGTGGCCAGGTATTGATGCCGCTGATGTATGAACAATTTAGTGTTCGCCCTGAAGCGATAAAAGAGAAGGACAACAATGTGGTGCAGATAGATAAGGAAGAAATGTATACCGGGATGGGAATTGTAAGAGCATTACCGGGGCCTGTTTTTTCGATTGCTTCCTTTGCAGGAGGTATGGCCTTAAAGGATATGGGAAGTACACCCGAAGAACGAAATATGATGCAATTACTCGGATGTCTTATTGGTACAGTTGGTATTTTTTTACCGAGTGCCCTGCTGGTCTTATTCTTTTTTCCAATCTGGAATAATTTGAAAAAATATGCTGCTGTTTACCGTTCCCTCGAAGGGATCAATGCTGTAGTGGTGGGTATCATGATCGCTTCCACTTTTTATATCATGAAAGATATTTCGCTGATTGAAGCAAAGACAGTAAGTGTGATGAATGTAATTGTTATCCTCGGGACCTTTGTCTTATTGAATTTTACCCGAATCGCTTCTCCCCTGATTGTGCTGGCTTGTTTACTACTCGGTTATTTTTTATAATAGCCTCCTCTTTCAATTTCATCCTGCACTTTTTGTGTAACCATATACCGGATGGATTTTCCTTCTTTGATCAATGTTCTTATTTGTGTGGCAGAAATTTGTAATAGCGGAGCATTAACTATTTTTAAATCTGCATTGATCGTATTTACTATTTCAAAACCGGGTCGCATATAAACATAGACAGGACATCTTTTAATGATCACTTCATAGTTTTTCCATTTGTGCAGGTTTTGAAAACTATCACTGCCCATGATGATAGAGAATTCATGTTCCGGGTATTTCTCGCCCAGGTAGGCCAGGGTATCAACTGTGTAGGATGGTTTGGGAAGGCCGAATTCAATATCTGACGCTTTCATCCTGTTATCATCCTCCACCGCAGTTCTCACCAGGTGCAGGCGGTCATATTCATTCAGTAACCCATTGGCTGGTTTAAAAGGATTTTGAGGGGAAACAACGAACCATACTTTCTCCAGTTCTGTTTCATTTAAAATATGGTTAGCAATAATGAGATGGCCGGTGTGGACAGGATTAAAAGAACCAAAATAGAGCCCGATTTTCATTTAAAATATTGATAATCAATTAATTACATCAACTACGATATTTTCCGCCTCGTTGCGACGCAAACTGAGGGAGTAGCCGGCTATGTTAACAGATATCGGATCACCCAGTGGGGCCACCTGTTCCAATGTAATTCGCTCACCAGGCAAACATCCCATTTCCATTAATTTCAGGAACAGGTCATCATTGATAAATTTTTGAATAATACCCCCCTGGCCCGGTTCGAGTTCCGAAAGTTTTTTTTCCATTTTCAAGTCTTATTGCAAAACTACCATTGTATTTAATGCTTTGTTTACGAATTTTGAAAATATGATTTCTCCTTCACAATCAAAAGTTTGCTTCTTTTTTGATACCGTTAAAGTAACACTTACCAACAGGGGAGAGTTGAAGCATTTCATTGAACAACTCTTTCGTAAAGAAGGAAAAAAACTGCTCTCCCTGAATTACATCTTTTGTTCCGACAAAAAGCTTCTACAGGTTAACCGAGACTACCTGAAACATGATTATTATACCGATATCGTCACATTTGATCTTTCTGACACCTCTGCATCCATTGTTGGTGAGATCTATATTAGTGCTGACCGGGTGAAGGACAATGCCAAACATCTTGGTGTTTCATTCCGGTCTGAGCTTCATAGGGTAATATTTCATGGGGCACTTCATTTGTGTGGGTATTGTGATAAGAATAAAACACAGATTCAAGAAATGAGAAGGCTTGAAGACAAATATCTTCATCTTTATCAAGCGTTTCACATGAAACATTGATATTTTTCTTTTGACGTTTCATGTGAAACGTTACCATTTTAAGAGGATATATCTCCTACTTACTACCCTTTCATTTGTACCTTTACCTTCCTATTTATGTTTCAAGAATATGATGTAATAGTAGTTGGGGCAGGCCATGCCGGTTGTGAGGCAGCCGCAGCAGCAGCGAATCTTGGTTCCAAAACACTTTTGGTAACCATGAACATGCAGACCATTGCCCAGATGAGCTGCAACCCTGCCATGGGTGGTATTGCTAAAGGGCAGATTGTGAGAGAAATAGATGCGATGGGTGGCTACTCAGGCATTGTCACCGATCTTTCAATGATTCAATTCAGAATGCTGAACAGGTCTAAGGGACCGGCCATGTGGAGTCCAAGGGCACAAAGCGACCGGATGCTCTTTCATCTCAAATGGAGAGAGATGCTGGAGAATACACCCAATCTTGATTTTTACCAGGATATGGTAAAAAGTCTGCTGGTAAAGGAGGGTAGGGTATTTGGTGTGGTAACGGGTCTTGGTCATGAGATAAAAGCAAAATCCGTGGTTTTAACCAATGGCACTTTCCTGAACGGCATCGTTCACATCGGGGAAAAAAATTTTGGCGGAGGAAGGATGGCCGAGAAAGCAGCAACGGGAATAACAGAGCAGTTGGTTTCTCTAGGTTTTGAAAGTGATCGACTTAAAACGGGCACACCACCCAGGATAGACGGCAGAAGCCTGGATTATTCCAAAATGGAAGAACAACCAGGCGATACGGAAGTAGTTGGCTTTTCTTACCTCAAAACAGAGAAACCAACAAAACAAAGAAGCTGCTGGATCACTTATACCAATCAAACAGTACACGATATATTAAAGACGGGTTTTGACCGGAGCCCCATGTTTGCCGGCCGGATTGATGGGGTTGGTCCGAGATACTGCCCGAGTATCGAAGACAAGATAAATCGCTTCGCAGAGAGAGAAAGACACCAACTTTTCATTGAACCGGAGGGGTGGAATACAGTTGAAATATATGTGAACGGCTTTTCGACCTCCTTACCAGAAGAAGTACAATACGAAGCTCTTCGTAATATAGTGGGTTTTGAAAAGGTCAAAATATTCCGACCAGGATATGCAATCGAATATGACTATTTCCCGCCAACACAATTAAAATATTCGCTGGAAACAAAACTTATCGAAAATCTATTCTTTGCAGGGCAGATCAATGGCACTACTGGTTACGAAGAAGCAGCCTGCCAGGGATTAATGGCAGGTATCAATGCACACCAGAAAAGTACGCACAAAGAGGAAGTCGTACTCAAAAGAAGTGAAGCCTATATAGGAGTGCTGATTGACGATCTTATTAGTAAAGGAACACAGGAGCCTTATCGCATGTTCACCTCCAGGGCTGAATTCAGAACCCTGTTACGCCAAGACAATGCAGATCTCCGCCTCACAGAATTGAGTTATCGCCTGGGGCTTGCCTCTCAAGAAAGAATGGATGCTGTTATTGAAAAAAGGAACTCAGTTGAAAAGATAAAGAACATACTCAAAGACTTTTCAGTAACCCCTGAACAGATCAATCCCTTTTTTGAGAGTATTAACTCGTCTGTCATTTCTGAGAAGCAGAAAATACAAAAAGCCCTGCTGCGTCCGGATGTCGAGTTACATCAACTAACTGAAGCAGTTCCGGAATTAGATACCCTGCTTACAGATTATTCTGCAGACTCTTTAGAGCAAGCCTCCATCCAGGTGAAATATGAAGTCTATATAGAAAAAGAGAAAGAGTTAGTGAAGCGGATGAGCCAGCTGGAAGAATTAGAAATACCTGAGACATTTGATTATAAAAAAATTGTATCCTTAGGCAATGAAGCAAGGGAAAAACTCACCCGCATAAAGCCCAGAACCTTGGGACAAGCCAGCCGGATATCAGGTATTAATCCGAGTGATGTACAGATACTGATGGTGTTCATGGGAAGATGATCATAGCCTTACTGGTGGTTTATTGAAATCTCAGCATTTTGCATGTTCATTTCTCTTGCATTCAGGGAGTTTCCAACAGGTCCCGCAATGAGGCCCCGGCAGGAAGATGCGCCGCACTTGCAATCGAATGGTTCCATATTTTCATCCAGGAAATCAGCATAATCCAATGTCAATTCCTGCCCTTTTGCAATATTCCTAAGAGCTGAAACATTCAATCCATCAAAAAAAGTATTAGCATCGCAGCAATGGTTTTGTGGTGCCCATTCAGAAGGATCATCATCCCATAAGATAAAGAGTTCTTCACTAACCGGATAAGCATATCGCCTGAAATGGAGTTTTTCCTCCTCATTCCAATTTTTTTCCACAAATCGCTTAGTTATGATTCGTTGGGCCCTACCCTCACCTTTAAAAATGATCTCTCCTTCCTTAATATCACGACTTGCATAAATACCATATCCGGCAATTGAGTTACCCTTCATGACAAAAGGCTTCTTCCTGCGCCTGTGCCGGGCAATACCCTCTTCGATCATGTGGCGCAGAAATCCAGCCTGGCCAATCCCATCAAACTTCAAAATGAAATCAGCCGATCCTTCATACCCATCCTTATAAAAAACAGAGCAGGTAAAATTGATCTCCAGGAAAAAAATCTCCCCTATATCATTTACCCTGAAATCGAGACGGGCATACCCGACCCCATTGAAACCCTTAAATATTCTTTCCGTTGCTTGTCGTAGTTTCTTATCCAACACCTCGTCCATACAGGGAACATTGCAGTCGGGATGGAGCTCGGATGTCTTAAGAGCATAGGTCTTGAATTCACGACCAGCAGGAAAAA
>JAEUVP010000442.1 GCA_016786805.1 Chitinophagaceae bacterium
ATTGATCAGCGGTGCATCCTGTCCATAAACAGCTTCCATTACCGCTACATTCAAAGTACTCTTAGGCCCTTCATTATATAGATGAGAATTAAAAAATGCCTTATTCTCTTCCTGCAGGTCTTTATAATAATCTTTGATCCAAAAAGCAGCATCATGATTTCCTGCAACACCAATAGCCACATACAGTGCTTTCATTACATCCCGGCGCAACGGCTCACGGTTAGCCGAAAGCCCGGCAGCAATTTTTCTAAATTCATCTGATTTATCAGGCAGGCCATTGGATAGCTGGTTGATCAATTCAATGGTTCTGGCAGCCTGTGCTTTTATCGGTGCCTGGTATTTTTCCCAGGCTTTATTTTTCCCATTGCGTACTTCGTCTTTCGCTTCGTCCTGCAACTGGTTCAGCTCTTCTTCATCAGCCAGGCCCGTTTCAATGATCCATTCTTTCATTTTTTTAATGCCATCCCATTCTCTTTCCCATTCTAATCTTTCTGTTGGCTTATATCTTTCATGACTTCCGGAAGTGGAATGCCCCTGTGGTTGTGTTATTTCTTCCACATGAAAAACACAGGGTGTGTGGGTAGCCCTGGCCAGCCCGATACCTTCTTCAAATGCTTCGCACATGCCGGCATAATCCCATCCTTTAACCTTGTATATGTTTAAACCATTGGTACCTTCTGTTTTTTGAAATCCTTGTAATATTTCAGAGATAGACCCCTTGGTGGTCTGGTATTTTTTGGGAACAGAAATGCCATACCCATTATCCCAGACAAACACCGCAAGCGGAACCTGCAACACACCGGCCGCATTGATGGTTTCCCAAAAATGTCCCTCGCTGGTGGAAGAATCACCGATGGTGGCAAAGCAAACTTCATTTCCATTTTGAGAAAGTCCATTTAGAGAACGCAGTTTCTCCACCTTCCTGAACATTCTTGAAGCATAAGCCAAACCGAGGCTGCGGGGCATTTGCCCGGCTGTGGGGGCCATATCGGCAGCCGTATTTTTTATCCCAGCAAGATCCAGCCATTCGCCATTTGCATCCGTATTGGGGGTGGCAAAATGAGCATTCATCTGCCGGCCGGCACTAAAGGGATCATTATTGATATCCGGGTCAGCATAAAGCTGGGCAAAATACTGTTCAGCCGTAGTAAGCCCGATCGCAAAAGCAAAGGTCTGGTCGCGGTAATACCCGCTGCGAAAATCCCCCGGCTGGAAAAACTTAGCCATTGCCACCTGGGCCACTTCTTTACCATCTCCAAAAATGCCAAACTTGGCTTTACCGGTCAAAACTTCCTTCCTGCCTAAGAGGCTGGTCTCCCGGCTGATGCAGGCTACCCGGTAATCCTTCAGCACTTCATCCCGAAACCGGTCAAAGGATAGCTTTTCATCGGCTGGCATCGTTGATAGCGTTGGCTTTTCCATGCGGCAAAGATAAAAGAAAGCCCCCCATTAAACCTTCCCCAAAAATTCCACATCCGGGCATGCAACCTGTCTATGAGAAGTGGCATCTTTACCCTAATTTTGAAGTCTTCAACTAACCGGAATATGAAGAAAACACTCCTTACCTTTTTGGCCTCATCCCTTCTCCTGGTTTCTTATGCCCAGCATTCAGATAATGACGGGCATAACCACGGAAATGCTGCGAAACCCGCTACAACAAATGAAGTCCTGAAGTTGAAAGAAACAGAGCATGATTTCAGCCAGATACCACAGGGAAAGCCCGTTTATTACAGCTTTGAAATCACCAATACCGGTACTACCCCACTGAAACTGGATAATGTGCAAGCCACCTGCGGTTGCACCACTCCTGAATGGAGTCGTGACCCGATTGCCCCCGGAGCCACTGTTAAGATCCGTGTGGGATATAATGCTGCCGCCGAAGGTTATTTTGAAAAGCCTATCACTATCACTTATAATACGAATCAAACCCAGCAATTGAAGATCAAAGGAACAGTCTGGAAAGCACCGGAAGGATCTGCTCCTGCAAATGCTGCTGTCGATTTTTTAAAAAAACAAACCCTTTAAAATATCCAACAAATGAAGAAGATCGCACTACTCGCAACCGCATTTTTATTCAGTCTTGCTGTTATGGCACAAGCGAAAGCTGATGAGATGATCAAAGTAAATACAGAGAAACACGACTTTGGCAAACTGAAGCAAAGTGTTCCTGTGAATTATTCTTTTGAGATCACTAATATCAGTACCAAACCTGTCGTAGTTGAAAATACATGGGCTGGTTGCGGATGTACTACCCCTGAAAAAATTGAAAAGCCGATCATGCCCGGCGAAACGGTAAAGTTGAAAGTTCAGTATAACGCTGCAGCTGTGGCTCCTTTCACCAAAGAAGTTTTCGTGAAACTCGGTGGCGTTGAAGAACCCAAAAAACTGATCATCACCGGTGAGGTGCTAACTGCTGAAGCATACGAAGCCTGGGAAAAAACAAAAGGCAATTAATACGACTCCGTTTTTAACCGTATACAAATCCTCCTTTTCGGAGGATTTTTTTATGCCTTTCATATAGCCGTTAACAATAATACCATGCTGATTTATCAAAGGAGTAATATTAGTTGTCCACATTTGCACTTATAAACAACTACTTCTCAATAATAATCCCGCTGGAGCTTTTTTCCGGCACGGAATTGCAGGGATTATATCAAACGGTTAGTTATGTCAACTTTAAATCTTATACAACCACAACAGGTTGCGGAAACGATGCAGTCATTCAATGAGCGGGTGCATCAATCCTATATACACGCAAAGAAGCAATTTCAGGAAGGTGTTACGGTAATCCGGGACGAATTCAACTCAATGTATGATAAAGCCGGCTCCTATTTTACCCGGATGGCATTGCCGGTCAATAATTTCCTGAAAGACCTTTCCCAAATTGAGAAAGAATTACAACTGGAACTTAGTAAGGAAAGGCTGCAGGCTGGTCATTCTGTCATACCCGTGTATCTCGAAGAAAATTATTAAAGCTTATTCCGGAGCATCCACTGTCCAGTGGAATTCATTTTTTACAGCAGGCAACTCTCTCCAATTAAGCTGTCTGCCGGTTAGCTCGTAATCCTGGCCATTCATTTTATATCTCAACGACAACAGGCTGTCACGGGAAGAATAGTTATACCGGAGAATCGTTTCCTGCAACTGGTAATCTTTCAGTA
>JAEUVP010000448.1 GCA_016786805.1 Chitinophagaceae bacterium
ATAAGTACCAGGTGTATTCCAGTTGATCATTACACTATCAACAGTTGAAGGATAGGTTGTTCCATCAGACAACCGCCAATTGTAGATTAGTCCCGGAACATTATTGATCTTATAAGTAACAACCTCGCCAGGACATACAAACTGCGTACCTGTAATTGTTGTTAATTCAGTAACTCTTATACAAAATGTGCGATTGATAGCTGTGGCAGCTAAATAGTTGGTGTCTCCATTTTGTTGGGCTGTAACGGATACCGTACCCAAACCGGTTATTGTCAGTTGATTTCCTGCTAATGTAGCCGGACCTGAAATAAGTGTATAACTGACCTGTAAACCGGACGAAGCAGTTGCATTCAGCATAAGCGGACCTGCACCCGGCAACTGGTCTGCGATTGCAGGGAAATCAATTGTTTGAGAGGCTTTATTTACAACGATATGCTGTGTTACTGGTGCTGCAGTATCATACACATCATCGCCTTGCTGGGTAGCAATAAGGGCAGCGGAGCCGGTAGTTGTAATTGTATAGGTGTTTCCTGAAAGAGACCCCGGCCCGCTGATTAATTGTAGCGAAACAGGCAAGCCAGATGAAGCAGATACATTGACTACGAAAGCTGAATCACCATATGTTTTAGCAGGAATAGAAGGGAAGCTGATGGTTTGTGGAATTGAATTCGCTGCAAATGAAAATAAATTGGACGCAGGGCCATCACCACAAGTGTTATAATATCTTACTGTATACGTTCCTCCCGGCGATGCATAATAGGATGAATTGGCGGAACTTGAGATCAATGTATCATTTCTATACCAATGATAACCTGCTGCATTTTGAGCCGGGGCAGGAACCGATGAATAGAGCCATCTTCCTGTTTTTGTTAACACAGGTACCTGTGTTGGTGCGGGATGAGCAACACTTACCATTTTATTAGCACTGGGTCCGTTACCGCACTGATTGGTTGTTTGAAGTGCTATCAAATGATTACCTGCTGTTGTCCAGGTAACATAAATGGTGTCCTGATTAGTAGTGAATGTGCCACCGCTGCCGAGTGTCCAGTTAAAGTTTACACCGGCTTCTTTCTGGCTGGGATAATATTTATATACACCGCCCCCGATACAAGCTGGCGACTGGCCTTCTACTGTGAATGGTAAGGAAGGGATGGCTTTTACAATTAATGGTTTGAAGGTGACACTGGTATCAGGCGGTGATGTGCCGATCACTCTTATTTTATATAAATCCGACAAAGGCGTATTGAATGGAATAAATGCTGTGATGGAGTCAGACCGGTTACTGTTGAATCTTGTTCCGATATTGGTCGGGTTGCTGAAACTTCCGGTTGAGTCCGATAATTGGGCAATAAAATTGTTGTTGGCATACATCAGCGTATCCACCGTGAACCGGACCTTGATCGTACCGTTGCGGCAAGCCACGCTATCCGTATTGCCCAGGGTGATCACCGGGATGACCGGTGGTTCAATGTATCCCAATGTAAGAGGTTCGAAAGAAGAGAGTGTGTCGAGTGAAGTGATAAAGGCCTCTTCCAGGTTTCCGGTAAAAGAGGAAACACCCCTGTTCAACCACTGGCTTCCGTTCCACTGGGCAATACGTAAACTATATAATGATGCAGTTGTATTACTTCTTGTGCTGTCATAATTCAGGGTCAGACGAACAGTTGAAGTTCCATTATCCCTGTTCAGCATCCAGTACTCTTTTCCGGAGATATAGCTTAGACTTAAAGCATGCTGGGCTGTATCATAACCAGCTGCAGTAGGATTGGTGCGGTAATATTGTGCTGTATAAACATCAGTCAAAGAAGATGGTGCTGTCATGGACATGACGGCCTGTTTCAGGCTATCACCCACGGGAAACAGGAATTGATCATTGCCGATTTTCCTCAAAGGGCCCCATACCCAGCTTTCGCTGGAGGTCTGGTTGATATGTGCATCATCTTTGAAAATAAGAAGTTTGGACGGTGTTGTCTTTATCAAACCTCCCAGGAATTGAGTTCTGAAACCAATGTATATATCCTGTTCGGGAATGATATAAGAGAACCGGGAGGATTTTTCAGGATAGAGATTCTGAATAGTGATCGGCGTGCTACCCCCTTGACGGATATGGCTGGAACCTCCGCCAATGAATTTAATTTCATTCAGACCAATATATTGTGGATCCATGTCTGTATTTACAGTCAAATCACCTTCAATCTTCAATGCATTACCGCTTCCCACATGAATGGTAACAGGTTCATTGATGGTAAGCGTCACATTTCCGAGTACTTCATCTTCACCGCCGGCAGAGAGAAATGTTTCTGCATTGGCATCAGTACTATTTGTGGTAATGCTGAAGTTGCCATTGAATGTATTGCCATAGATAATATTTTGGCCAGTTCTGCTGGCACTATCACTGATTGTAATATTGCCGTAACACACATTTTCAATAAAATAAAGTTCTCCTTTATAACCTTCGATCCTGATATTATTTGCAGAAAGTGTTGCATTCTCAACAGAAATATTGATTGCATTTCTGAAAATTATAGCGTTGCTGTTATTGTTGGAATTAATAGCGGCGTCAAAAATTTCTATTTCACCATTATTTATCAGGCTATAGTTACCAAGGTCTAACGTTGTACCATACTCCATGATAAGCCCATGGATAGTGATATTGTAGTTGGCAACGGGATAATCAGGAAGCCCGGTTGGTATATATACAGTATCACAAATGGCCGGAACACCTGCTGGTGCCCAGTTACCTGCTTCATTCCAATCGGTATTTATTGATCCTGTCCAGGTCTTTAAGACACTTACCGTACAAGTATTACAGGAGGCAAGTATTTCGGCTGCGCTGCTGCAACCAGCTGCATTATTTTGAATATCACCAAAGCCACCATTATTTAAATAAGTACAAAGAGGAGCAAAGGAGCATAAGGCCAGTTGGCTATTGTCCCTGATCTCGACTCCTTCATTATTATTATCCTGTATGTCAAGATTCGGATGCAGAAAATCCAGTGAAGTAATAACCGGGTTTTCAAATACCCGTAACCGCTGTCCGACCACTGTTATATTTCCAAGACCTGTTAGATCTGACAAGAGGTTATTGCCATGTATTTCCAATGTGCCATTATTCAGGCTTGTAATATTGCTTAGTGC
>JAEUVP010000462.1 GCA_016786805.1 Chitinophagaceae bacterium
GCTCGATATGTTCCCTTATCCAAGCGGGGCCGGGTTGCATGTGGGCCACCCGCTGGGTTATATCGCTTCGGATATTTACAGCCGCTACAAAAGACTGAAAGGATTCAATGTGCTGCACCCGATGGGCTTTGACAGTTTTGGGTTGCCTGCGGAACAGTATGCACTTGATACCGGCCAGCACCCGGCCGAAACCACGAAGAAGAATATCGCTACTTTCAAATCACAATTGGATAATATCGGCTTTTGCTACGACTGGAGCCGTGAAGTGCAAACCAGCGATCCGAACTATTACAAATGGACACAATGGATCTTTTTGCAATTGTTCAACAGCTATTATGATAAGAAGGAGAACAAGGCAAAACCGATAACTGAACTGGTAAAGAAATTTGAAACAGAAGGGAGTCAGTCCATGGACTTTACTGCTGACGAATGGAAGCAGTATGATGAAAAAACACAACAGGATATTTTAATGAACCATCGTCTTGCTTTCAGTAAATACGGTGAAGTGAACTGGTGCGAAGCACTGGGCACGGTGTTGGCGAATGACGAAGTGGTGAACGGCGTGAGTGAAAGAGGTGGTTTCCCGGTAGAGAAAAAGAAAATGCGGCAATGGTATTTGCGCATTACGGCCTATGCAGATCGTTTGCTGGAAGGATTGGAGACAGTTGATTTCAGCGACAGCATGAAGGAAATGCAGCGCAACTGGATCGGTAAATCGCAGGGTGCTGAAATGGATTTTGAAATAAAGGGACATACTAAAAAACTCACGGTTTACACCACGAGACCTGATACCATTTTCGGAGTTGATTTTATGGTAGTGGCACCCGAACATGAATTGGTGACCGAAATAACAACGCCGGAACAAAAAGAAGCGATTGATCAATACCTGCACTATGTAAAAAGCAGGAGCGACCGGGAACGCCAGTCCGAAGTAAAACAGATCACCGGTTGTTTTACCGGTTCCTATGCAGTTAATCCATTCGATGGCCGGCAGATCCCGATCTGGATCGCCGAATATGTACTGGCCGGATATGGCACCGGGGCTATCATGGCCGTGCCCTGTGGTGACCAACGTGACTTTGCCTTTGCCCAACATTTTAATATACCCGTCACCAATATCATTGGTGAACATTTCAATGGCGAAGAAGCCAACCCCACCAAGGAAGCGACCTTGCAAAACAGCGGTTTCTTAAATGGCCTGCTGATGAAAGATGCGATTGGGGTGGCCATCAATAAAATTGAAGAACTGGGTATCGGCAAGCGGCAGGTGAATTATAAAATGCGGGATGCCGGTTTCAGCCGCCAGCGTTACTGGGGCGAACCATTTCCTATTGTTTGGAAAAATGGAATTGCGTATCCGTTAGATGAAAAAGAATTGCCGTTGCAGTTACCGCATGTGGAAAGCTATAAACCTGGCCCCGAAGGCCAGGGACCTTTAGCCAATATCCCGGACTGGATCAACCAGTTTGGAGCAGAAAATGGCGGTCTTGAAACCAGCACCATGCCCGGCTATGCCGGTTCGTCCTGGTATTTCTTACGGTATATGGACCCGCATAATGCGGAAACATTTTGCGACAGGAAATTATCGGATTACTGGAACCAGGTGGACTTATACATTGGCGGCACCGAACATGCTGTAGGGCATTTATTGTACAGCCGCATGTGGACCAAAGTATTGTTTGACCTCGGTTATATCGGACATGAGGAGCCGTATAAACGATTGGTGAATCAGGGGATGATACAGGGGAGCAGCAGGTTTGTGTATAGAATTCATGGTACAAACACTTTTGTCTCAAAAGGACTACTGCAAAATGAAGACGAATTCAAGGGCCAAAAACTTGATAAGCTTCATGTTGATGTGAATTTTGTTGACGGAATTAATTTAGACATTGACGCATTTAGAAAATGGAAGCCTGAGTTTAACAATGCTGAGTTTATCTGCGAAGATGGTTGGGTTAGCAAACCTGATGGAAGATTTACAATTTATATTTCAGGGGTTGAGGTTGAAAAGATGTCCAAGTCCAAATTCAATACAGTTAATCCAGACGTATTAGTAGCTAAATACGGAGCTGACACGTTCCGCATGTATGAAATGTTCCTCGGCCCGGTGGAAATGAGCAAACCCTGGGATACCAAGGGTATTGAAGGAGTACACCGTTTTTTGAAAAAACTCTGGCGTTTGTTCAATGATGAGGTGAAAGGGAAAGTATGGACAACAGAGAAGGCCACCGATGCTGAACTGAAAGTATTACACAAAACCATCAAACAAATTGAAGAAGTAACCGAACGCTTCAGCTTCAATACCGGCGTTAGTGGTTTTATGATCGCCGTGAATGAACTCACCGATCTTAAATGCCATAAGAAAGAAGTGCTGGAGCAATTGCTCATCTTGCTCACGCCTTATGCGCCGCATATTGCAGAAGAACTCTGGTCACAGTTGGGCAATAGCGGTAGTATCCTGGATGCCAGCTACCCGAAATTTGAAGCAAAATATGTAACGGAAAGCAGCAAGGAATACCCGGTGTCCATCAACGGTAAAACAAGGACCACGATGGATATTGCACTGGATGCCACGCAGGAAGAAGTGGAGAAACTGGTACTGGCCAATGAAGTGGTGCAGAAATGGATCGAAGGCAAGCCGGTGAAGAAATTCATTTTCGTGAAAGGAAAGATGGTGAAT
>JAEUVP010000472.1 GCA_016786805.1 Chitinophagaceae bacterium
AGTATATCCGCTTTCTTGATCAGCAAAATGGAGGAATAAGGATATTGCTCCATCGCAAAATCTGCTGCTTCAGAAGCCCTGGTCAGGTCTTCGTTTTCCTGGAAATAGTCGATTATTTTTTCAAATGCATCTTCTTCGATAAATGAGTGCTGGCGGCCATTTTTGAGATTTTCGTATCGTTTGAGCAGTTCTCGGATCTCTTCCCGGTTCTCCCGGTGTTGATTTTCTTTCATGAATTCCGGACTTTTAATGAGCTAAAACTTTTAAAGAGCCAGTCAGACAGCAAAATCCCTTTGCCCCCTGAAATATTTATTTACAACAAGTTAATTCAAAATACCTGAAAATCAGACCGGGTAGTTTTCCCCAGCTGTGTAAAATCAGGCAAAAATAATTCCCTTCCGGCGTAACAAATCAGCATTTGCAGCGTTAAACATCTATTAAAGTTCTGGATAAACGGTTTGTTAAATTCCTTTTTTTGAAGTTATCTTTGTCCCGCATTGGAAAACAAGAAGTACATATCATTTAATTTCCCCGGAAGAACGCTGGCGGTCATTGTTTTGATCAGCCTCACCACTTTTGCTGCTTTTGCAACATTGGGAGACGGCAGGATCAAAAAGAACAAGCCCGGACAATCCCTGCTGACCAATAAAGCTAAGACTACTTCTTTCTCACTCAGGTCCGGTTATAATTTCAGGGGCAGCCAGGTGATCAATACCCAGGCGCAAAGCTTTGTAAGCCTGAATACGGTTCTTACTTACCAGAAAGGGAACACTACTTATATTGTTCCTCTTAAGAAGAAAGTATTGCTGCCCAACGTTAAGGTTGACATCAGCAACAGGCAATTTCGCCATAATTAATTTCCCCTGCTTTCCGCATAGGTCATCACCCTGTAACCTGATTTAGGCAGGTCGAATTTTATTTGTGCCACCGGGTTAAAACTGATATTCGAAACCGTATAAGTTACCATCAATTTACCCATCGCCGCTTCGTATTGCATGGCCAGTCCCGGCAGGTTCTTATTCAGGTATTGAAAATCCTTATTCACCGGAACAAGTTCTTTGGTGAAATACACCGTAAAGCTGGTACTGTCGGCCAGTTTACCAATCGCTTTCTGGCAATTATACCCGGCTATTGTTTTATACTCTTCCACGTAGGTAAACACAATGCCTTCATATTTTTTATTGGACTCTTTCCAGTTGGCAGCGGTCATATTGATCATGTATTTCTGTTCGCCATAATCCTTCAGCACTGTTACATTGCCGGTCTTACCGTCAATAATGGTTGACTGGGTACCCAGTGAACTGATCATTTCTGAACGGCTCGAATTTCCTTTCAGGTATATCACACTGGTGGCTCCATCCAGCAGGTCGGCCGCCTGGGGTTGTGCATTATTGGTATTAATAACAATGTCATAAGAGATAGTGGCCTCCGTTAACCGCTTTTGCGCATACAGCACAGAAGAGAGCATTACTGCAACCATCATTAAGGATATAGCCGTTATTTTTTTCATGGTAAGTTGTATCTGGTTAGTATAACAAAAAGACGTGCCAAATTAGACAATAAGTTGCGTAATGAAAAAATCCGGGCGGCTGCTGGCCAAACCCGGATCTTCTTATGAGTACTTTAACTAAGTTTATCTTTTATTCTTTTTCTGCATCTCTTTCATCTGTTTCTGCTGCTCCTGCATTTGTTCCATCCGTTCCTGCCATTTCGATTTGGTTTTCGGCTTTTTCCTGTTGGCTTCAATCTTGGCCAGGATCTTATCATGGTCAATAATATAATTTTGGATCACAAACTGGAGTAAGAGAGTGATCAGGTTAGATACGGTATAATACCAGGTCAGTCCAGAAGGCAGCCTGTTGAAGAAAAACAACAGGAAGATCGGGAAGATATATGGCAAATACTTCATCACCGGGTTGCTTTGATCCGGTGTCATGCTCATGCTGTAAACAGAGATCAGGAAACTGGTAATAACAGCTGTTACGTTAAACATACTGATGTGATTACCGAACAAGAAGCTGATCACCGGTATGTCACCAAACTGGATCACCATATCCGGAGCAGACAGGTCGCTGGACCATAAGAACTCCGCTCCCCGAAGCCCTACTTCCGAGTTAAAGAAACTAAACAAGGCAAAGAAGATCGGTATCTGTAATAAAGCAGGAATACAACCACCCAGCGGATTAACCCCGGCTTCCCGGAAGAGTTTCATCTGCTCCACGCTGATCTGTTGCTGATCATCACCGAATTTCTCTTTCAGCTTGGCAATCTCCGGACGCAAGGCTTTCATCTTGGCGCCACTCAGATAACTGGAATATGTTAACGGAGAAATGAGTAACCGGATCAATAAGGTAAGCAGGGCAATTACAATTCCATAATTGCTGACAAAGCCCCGTATAAAATCAAAGATCGGGAGCATGAAATATTTGTTCAGCGGACGCACAAACGAATAGATGCCCTGTCCCAGGTTAACCAGTCGTTCAAACTGCAGATCATATTTCTTCAGCCCGTGATAGTCGGAAGGACCATAATAAATACTGAAATCTGCCCCGGCTTCACTTTGTACCGGAACAGGCACTTTCAAATTCGTGGTTGATTGCACAATGATATTCGTATCCGTAGAAGATGGAATGTTCCATTCTATCTTTCCTGAAGAAAAATTGTTTTTTGCCACCAGGATGGTAAAGAAGAAACGCTGCCGCACTCCCACCCATTTCACTTTATCATCAAATACCTTATCGTTTGTTTTGGCGATGGTGTGATAATCAAATTCATCATCCAGCACATAGCCTACCTGTGTATTCTCTCTTTCATACGACACAGATGATTCCTGCTGTGCGGCGATATACTGCCAGGAAAGATTCATCGTGCCGCCTGTTAATAATTTATCAGCCCCTTTCATCTTCACGGAAAAATCGATCATGTAATCGTTCTTCTTCACGGTGAACTGGTGGGTGATGGTAGCCGCAGCGGCGCTGTCGTTGGATTGTGTGCTTAAAGAATAAGTGGTGCTGCCATCAGCATTTTTAACTGAATCGATCTTACTAAATAAAAGATTTGCCGTTTCATCCGTGGCCTTGTCACCGGTGTTAACGGTGTAACTGATCTTATCAAAATCAGTTCCGGCCAGTTTTACCAGGCCACTGTCCTGGTTCTTATAATTTTTCAGCTCCACCCATTTCGGCTGACCGCCATGCGTGGTAAATGCCACTTTGAAAACTTCATTCTCTGCATAGACCAGTTGCTCAGCAGCCGATTTAGCAACAGGAAAACCTCCGGCTTTGATCTGGCTGGTAATAGAATCATTTTTTAAAGAATCTGCTTGTTTGGCGATAGGGTCGATCTTGGGAGCTTTGGCCGCATCGATGGAATCCTTGATACGCTGTTCTTCGGCTTTCTGCTTCTGGAAAGAAGCCTGTTCCTGGTTATTGTAATAAAAATAGCCAAAGAAAAGCGCCGCCAACACTACAAAACCGATGACGGTATTACGATCAAACTTCATGCTGAGTAAAAATTTAAAGACGGCAAAGATAACGGGTTTCTGGTTGCTGGTCACTTGTTTCTGGCCCATGAAACCAGCCGTTTACCGACCTCTTTGAAGAGCCCGGTTGACCGCAATCATCAGATCATTTCACTCTGTAGTAACGGATTTTTCACTTCCGACTTCTTTTCTGCATATTCTTTGGCCGCTTTGATAAAATGGACAAAGATGGGTTGCGGGGCTTCCACCGTACTTTTCAGTTCGGGGTGGTATTGCACACCTATAAAGAAAGGATGATCTTTTAACTCCACGATCTCCACCAGCCCGGTACCGGGGTTCTTACCACTGGCTATCATACCGGCGTTTTCAAACTGTTCCAGGTATTTATTGTTGAACTCCCAGCGGTGGCGGTGTCTTTCACTGATTGAAGGAGTTCCGTAGATACGCATCGCCAGCGAACCTTCTTTCAGGTCGCAGGGATAAGCACCGAGTCGCATCGTTCCTCCTTTGGCTGTGATCTTCTTTTGTTCTTCCATCAGGTCAATCACCGGTTCTGCTGTATCCGGGTTCATTTCGGTGGAATGGGCTTCTTTTAATCCCAGTACATTCCGGGCAAATTCGATCACTGCCATCTGCATACCCAGGCAAATACCGAAGAAGGGTAATTTATTATCCCGTGCATACTTCACGGCCACGATCTTTCCTTCCACACCACGGTGTCCAAAGCCCGGTGCTACTAATAAGCCATCCAGGCCGGCCAGTTTTTCCGATACATTATCCTCTGTGATGAATTCACTGTGCACATTGATGATCTGCACCTGGCATTCATTCATCGCTCCTGCATGTACAAATGATTCCAGGATGGATTTATATGCATCCTGCAGTTCAATGTATTTCCCGATCAGCCCGATAGCCACTTTGCTCTTGGGGTATTTCAGTTTATCCAAAAACTCTTTCCACTTTGACAATTCAGGTTCATTAAAACCGGTCAGGTTCAGTTTCTTCATGGCAATTATATCAAGCTTCTCCCGCATCATCAGCACCGGCACTTCATAGATTGTGGGAGCATCCGCTGCTTCAATCACCGCTTCCATCTTCACATTACAGAACAATGCGATCTTCCGGCGCAGTTCAGGTGTCAATGGTTTTTCGGTACGGCAAACCAATATATCCGGATGCACCCCTTCCTGGCTCAGCATACGAACACTGTGCTGGGTTGGTTTTGTTTTTAATTCTTTGGCGGCTTTCAGGTAAGGGATCAGTGTCAGGTGTACCACCAGTGTATCTTCTTCCGGCAATTCCCATTGCAACTGGCGGACCGCTTCCACGAAGGGCAAACTTTCAATATCACCCACTGTTCCGCCAATTTCCGTGATCACCACATCATACTGGCCACCCAGTCCCAGTTGCAGCATTCTCCGTTTGATCTCGTCGGTAATATGCGGCACCACCTGCACGGTTTTGCCCAGGTAAGCACCTTCTCTTTCTTTATTGATCACCGTCTGGTAAATTCTACCGGTGGTTACGTTATTCGCCTGCGAGGTAGGTATATTCAAAAAACGTTCATAGTGGCCAAGGTCCAGGTCGGTTTCAGCACCATCATCTGTTACAAAACATTCACCATGTTCATAGGGGTTCAGTGTTCCGGGGTCCACGTTGATATACGGGTCAAATTTCTGGATCGTTACCCGCAGCCCTCTTGCCTGCATCAGCTTGGCCAGTGAAGCGGCAATAATGCCTTTACCCAATGAGGAAGTAACACCACCTGTAACAAATATATACTTAGCCATTATCTATGGTTATTAATTTCAAAATCGTTACCGTTGAATTTTCATACAATAAAAAAGACCTGTTGCACAAAAATTCAGCAGCAATTAAAAAACAATAAAATGATCTGATTTTTAGCCTCGCCCATCCTGACCAAGCGGAAGTGAAATGAGAAATATCCGGGAGGTCATGCAAAGCTAATTGAATTTTGCTTGCCTCAAAAATCCATCTTGATACATGTGGAAAAAAGCAGGTATTTTAGTCAGGAAAATCAACCACGCATGAAACCAACCATCACCCTGTTGCTCAGTCTCTTGATCACCCTCAATCTTTTTTCGCAGAAAACCTATATCTGGTGCGGCTCTCTTATTGATGGCCTTGCTGATGAGCCCAAAAAGAACATGACCATCGTGGTCGAAAAAAATAAGATCATCGCTGTGGAAAACGGTTTTTCGAAACCCGGAGTAAATGACAGGTCCATTGATCTGAAAACAAAAACCGTTACCCCGGGCTGGATCGATATGCATGTGCACCTGGAATTTGAAACCAATCCCAACCGCTATATCGAAACCTATACGCTCAACCCGGCCGATTATGCGTTTCAATCCGTAAAGTTTGCCGACACCACGCTGATGATCGGTTTCACCACGGTCAGGGACCTGGGCGGAAGCGGTGTTAATATTTCCCTGCGCAATGCTATTAATAAAGGACTCATCAAAGGCCCCCGCATTTTCACGGCGGGTAAATCCATTGCCACCACCGGCGGACATGCCGACCCCACCAATGGTTATAAAAAAGATATCCAGGGTGATCCCGGCCCCAAAGATGGCGTAGCCAACGGACCCGATGAATGCCGCAAAGCTGTTCGCCAGCGGTATAAAGATGGTTCCGACCTGATCAAGATCACAGCCACCGGTGGTGTACTCAGTGTGGCCAAGAGCGGAAAAAATCCCCAGTTCTTTGAAGATGAGCTGGAAGCCATAGTAAAAACGGCCAAAGACTATGGATTCAAAGTAGCCGTGCATGCCCATGGAGCCGAAGGCATGAAAAGAGCGGTCAAAGCCGGTGTCAATTCAATTGAGCATGGCACTTTTATGGATGATGAAGCCATTGCCCTTTTCAAACAATACGGCACCTGGTATGTGCCCACCATCACGGCTGGCAAAGCCGTGGGTGATTCTGCCAAGATCCCCGGTTATTATCCACCCGTGGTAGTGCCCAAAGCCTTAGAGATCGGCCCGCAGATACAAAGCACATTTGCCAAAGCCTATAAAGCCGGGGTAAAGATTGCCTTCGGTACCGATGCCGGGGTGTACAAACATGGTTTGAACTGGCTGGAGTTTGTCTATATGATCGAAGCCGGTATGAAACCCATGGATGCCATTAAATCAGCCACCATCAGTGCGGCCGACCTGCTCGGCGAAAAAGATAAACTCGGCAGCATCGAAG
>JAEUVP010000493.1 GCA_016786805.1 Chitinophagaceae bacterium
CTGGATGCCAGTAATATCTCTTTCCCGTTAAGAAAGGTATTCCAGAAAAGTAAGAATGTAAGGATAAGGCTGGCGGAATTGAAACAGGTCGTGGCCGGTGAGAATAAAGTGATCACTGATACAGAAGAGATTCCTTATGATGTGCTGGTGCTGGCCACCGGTGCTGATACCAATTTTTTCGGCAATAAAAACCTCGAGCAGCATGCTTTTCCGATGAAATCAACGGTGGAAGCTTTGCAGATCCGTCACCGGTTGCTGCAATTGTTTGAAGATGCTCATGCTATACAGAATAAGGAAGAACTGCAACGGCTGATGAATATTGTAGTGGTGGGTGGTGGTCCTACGGGTGTGGAAGTATCAGGAGCATTAGCGGAGATGAAAAAATATGTGTTGCCCAAAGATTATCCCGAACTTGATTTTTCGCAGATGAATATTTATCTCCTGGAGGGAGCCGGTAAAACACTGGCAGCAATGAGTGAAAAATCCTCTGCCCAATCACAACAGTATTTATCCAAACTGGGTGTGACGGTGATGACCAATACACTGGTAAAGGATTATGATGGTAAGGAAGTGTTGCTACAGGATGGCAATAAAATATCGGCTGCTACGGTGATATGGGCGGCCGGTATCAAAGGAAATATACCTGCCGGTTTTGATCAATCACTGATAGCCCGGGGAAACCGGATCAAAACAGACCGTTATTGCCGGGTGCAGGGATATAACAATATATATGCACTGGGCGACCTGGCTTATATGGAAACACCCAAATATCCCAACAGCCATCCGCAGGTGGCACCGGTGGCCATTCAACAGGCCGATCTGTTGGCCAGCAACCTCGTACTGATCGAAAAGAAATCTGATCTCAGCCGGCAATATGAATTTGAATACAAAGACAAAGGCTCGATGGCAACCGTGGGCAGAAACCTGGCCGTGGTGGATGTGCCCAAACCCAAATTACATTTTGGAGGTTTCATTGCCTGGCTCATCTGGATGGGATTGCACCTGATGCTGATACTGGGTGTCAAGAACAGGTTCTTTGTATTCAGTAACTGGCTTTATAACTATTTCACCTATGATCAGAACCTGCGGTTGATATTTAAAGAATTCAATAAAACTCCTGCATCTTCTAAAGCAGGCTCATGAGTGATCATTATAATAACTGAAATGTTTTTATATGAAATTTGAAATCCCCAATTGGCTGATCATCGCAGGCGGTATCGGCCAGGTATTTACAGCATTGATCTATCCTTATATACGCCATGTGGTTTTTGATTGGTATAACGATATCAAAAAACTGAAACCATTGAACCAGGAGATCGCCAAAACCTATGGCCGGTATATACAGGGTTTGAATTTTTCGTTTGGACTCATCACTATATTACTGACTGATGAATTGAAAAATCAAACAGGGTTAGCAATAGCCCTCACCGGCCTTATTGCTGCTTACTGGATCGGGAAAGTGATCACTCAATTTGCCTATTATCCCATGTACGAGATACCAAAGAAAGCGATCTTTAAAATTGGGGAAGTGGGAATGAATACCTTATTTATATCTTTTGCATTGATCTTTTCAGGATTATTTGTTACAAACCTTACCGGTTACCTGAAAAGCCATTAATACTATTTCAGTTCTTTGAGGATCTTCCGGGCTCTTGACCTGAACGCAGGCGATTCATTGTCCCACTGTGTTTCAATAATGGTACGCAGTTCATTTTTTATTTCCGGGTACTGGCGGGAGAGGTTTTGCAATACGGTTAAAGAAAAAGCCTTTACAGCTGGTTTTTCTTTAGGGCTGATGATATAATCAAAACAAAGATTCATCACATCGCCCTGGTATTTTTTGGGAATATCCATATCCTGGAGCAGGCGGACCGAATTGCGTTTTACAGCATCATGCAAACCGGGTTGTTTCAGGTAGCGAAGCAGTTTGCCAAAATGTTTTTGAATAAGGACAGGATGTGCGGCAACAGCATAACTCAGCGGCCAGGCTGCCCGTTGTACAACCTTGGAGTCATCGCTGGTAAAAAGAGTAAACAACTGGTCGAAACGTTGCTGGTGGCTGCCGATCCATTGAACGACTTTATCAGCTTGTGCCTTGGAATGTTCAGTGAGTAAGGTATCCCTCAGGTTCATAGCCTTGTAAAAATACAAAAGGCAACTTTTGGAAAAGCTGCCTTTTGTCAACGAAATAATGAAGATAATTAGTCTCTTTTGCCGCCGAATAAACGAAGCAGCATCAGGAATAGGTTGATAAAATCAAGATAGAGGGTGAGGGCACCCATGATGGCGAATTTTTTCACATCGCCTTCCAGGACTTGCCCATTTTCGTCAAAACCTTCACCAATACGTTTGATCTTTTGTACATCATAAGCGGTGAGACCGGTAAACACCAGCACACCTATAAAACTGATGATATAGTCCATGGTAGCGTTACCGAGGAACATATTGATCACCGAAGCGATCACAATACCAATAAGGCCCATGGTCATGATACGGCCAAAACTGGTCAGGTCTTTATTCGTGGTATAACCCATAAAAGCCATTACGCCGAACATGGCCGCTGCCGAAGCGAAACAGGCAAAGACCGAATTAGCAGTATAGATCAGCAAAATAAAACTAAACGTTAGGCCGGTAATTGCGGAATAAATTATAAATAAAGTCACCAGTACTGGTGCTGAAAGCTTTTTAAAGCCAAGTGACATGGTCAGCACAAAACCTAAAGGTGCAAACATCACCACATAAAACAGGATCTTGTTTTCAAGCATAGGTAATAACCATTGCGGGTTATTGAAAAACAAGAAAGCCACAACTGCAGAAATGCCCAGTGCCAGGAACATATACGCAAATACATTAGCGATAAACGATTTGGACCGGGTTCCTGTAGCCTGGTAACTGTTGAACAGGTGTTCAGGAGTACTACTTGAATGATTAGGGTAATCCATATTTGAGTTTTAATTAAGAGTGTAAATTAACTAACGCGGATGAATACCCCAAGACGTACGTTTAAATAAATTGTTATTTTAGTCTTATAATTTACATTATGTTAAATTGATTGGTTCAAGAAAAAACCAATCATTACCCCGGCTCTACTGATTCGTTGTTTCCAGGGAAGGTCTAGTTCACTGCATTGATCTTCTCCTGGAACTCCTTCACCCTTTCCTTGTCGTTCTTCCGGTCCCAGTAATCCAGCAGCATTTTACAAGCGCTG
>JAEUVP010000527.1 GCA_016786805.1 Chitinophagaceae bacterium
ATTGGCCATATCATAGGCATTCTTGTTCAGGATATGCACCCGTTTGAATCTTTTATATACCAGGGAGAACCAACCTTTCGAATTACCATCAATGCTGCTGGAACCAATATCAGCGATCACCACGGCACTGGCATTACTATCGATGCTATACACTTTTGTGGCAAAATCAGCAGCTGTAACATTTCCGAATTTGGCTTTGGATTTATCCTGTGCAAGAGTCGTGAAGAGTAAAAAACAACAGCATACTGATAAAAGATATCCTTTACATTTCATAGCGGGTGGTTTGTCGTATAAATTACATTGATAAGGAAAGGTCAATTTTACACAAAAAAACGCAAATTGCTGCCTGATGGCGGTCATTGAAGATGCTGAGTTAAAAAAAGTGAGCTAACTAAGTGGAAAACCATAAAAAAAATACAGCTTTTATCAAAAAAACAGCGGCTTCGCTGGGGTTTGACCATTGTGGTATGGCCAGGGCTGTGCGGCTTGATGAGGATGCCCGCCGGCTGGAACAATGGCTGCACAAAGGCATGCATGGCACCATGCAATACATGGAAAATTATTTTGATTTGCGGGTGGACCCCACTAAGCTGGTTCCGGGTGCCAAATCTGTAATTACCTTATTCAAAAATTATTACCCTTCTCAACAACAAGAACCGGGCACCCCGGGTATATCAAAATATGCCTACGGAAAAGATTACCATGAAGTGATCCGGGAAAAACTCCGGCTTTTATTACAGCAGATCAAAGAAAGCGTTGGAGAAGTCAATGGAAGAGGTTTCGTGGATTCGGCCCCGGTGCTCGAAAGAAGCTGGGCACAAAGAAGTGGTTTGGGATGGGTGGGCAAGAATGGTAATCTTATTAATAAACAAAGTGGTTCCTTTTATTTTATTGCCACACTGATCACTGATCTTGAACTGGAGTATGATGATCCTTATGCCAAAGATTTCTGTGGCACCTGCACCAAATGTATTGATGCCTGCCCCACAGAGGCTATATTACCCGGCAAAGTAGTGGATGGGAGTAAGTGTATCTCCTATTTCACCATTGAATTAAAAGAGATGCTGCTACCGGGTGACATGAAAGGAAAGTTTGACAACTGGCTATTTGGTTGTGATACCTGCCAGGATGTTTGTCCCTGGAACCGTTTCAGCCAGCCGCACCGGGAAACCGCATTTACCCCGATTCCCGAAATACTAAACTTATCAGCCGCCGGATGGGAATCAATGACAGAAGAAAATTTTAAACAAATATTTGCCCATTCCCCCCTGAAGCGAACAAAATTCCAGGGTATTCAGCGCAACCTGAAATTCTTACAACAGGGAAAATAAAAAAAGCCATGTCGTACGAAAGGATAAGGTGCGTACAGACATGGCCACTAACCACACACAGTCGTCACGATCAGAAGCTGAATCCCAATTTTATCATAATACGGTTAAACCGGTACGTATTTACATCGGTAACAGGTTCATTCGTCTGCCAGTCGAAATAGGCAAATGTTTCTTTCATTGTTTTCCTGGAATAGCCCAACGATAACACAAAAGCATTCCCGTTCCTGAATGATGTAGTCAAACCTATTCCGGCATCTGTATACAGGCCATTGGAGAAATCACTGGGGTTACCCCACCATATCCCCACTTCATCATCATAAGTTCCGTCTACCCAGCTACAATTGATGCCGGCATCTGCATAAGCAAATAGTTTATTCCTCTTCCTGCCAAATTCGTAACGAACATCAGCAAATAAAGGAACTGACCGGTACTGGTAATAATCAAGTCCCAAACCCACACCAGCAAACACGGGACCTTTCCGGAAACCATTCACCGTTTGTAAAACCGCTGCCGCTCCGTTACTGCCATTTACCACACCAATACTATTGATCGAATGAAAACTATATTTTTTTGTTCCCGTCTTTTGTGCAAGCAGGCCAATACTGATAAACAGGCCAATCAATAATAAACTATAATTTTTCATACCCTTTTATTTAACGGTCAGCTTACTCAACAGGCGGATATTATTCAATGAACTGTAATCATATTGGTATAACCCGTCATCTGACACCACCAATGCCCATCCGTTCATAGCGATCACATCAAAAGTTTCACCACTGCTGATCGTGGTCAGTAATTTCAGGTCATTCACATCAGCAGCATTATAAAATTTCAATCCTGCTTTCCCGTCACAAATGATCAGTGTGTTCCCGTCTTTTGATAGCCCATGCGGGTTGCTCATCGGGTATGTTTTCTTCAGAACAGGGCTGTTGATATTAGTGATATCCAATACATCCAGTTGGTTGGTAAATCCCTGGCAGATGGTGCCCGAACGGAGCGTTACAAAAGCATTATTATTATCCGCTATCACCGGGTCACAACTGCGAACATGGGTAAAATTGCTTAGCTGTACCGGTGCAATGGGGTTGGCAATATCATACACAAACATCCCCGTATTAGAACCAATGAATAAGCG
>JAEUVP010000550.1 GCA_016786805.1 Chitinophagaceae bacterium
AAAGAAGGCGGCATGAGAACCAAGAGTGGCATCATGCTGGGCTTGGGTGAGACCAAAGAGGAAGTGATACAGACCATTAAGGATCTGAAAGAAAATGGATGTGATGTGATCACGATCGGACAGTACCTCCAGCCTACAAAAAAACATTTACCTGTTCACCGGTTTGTGCACCCGGATGAATTTGCCGAATACCAGGAAGTTGGGTATACGATCGGGCTTGATTATATCGAAAGCGGCCCGTTGGTGCGTTCTTCTTACCATAGCGAAAGACATGTATTCGCCGGTCTGGGCAGGAAAGAATGGGAGATGAAGAAAGCTGCTGTTCAGTCCTGAGGTTTGCCTTTTTGTAGGTAACTTGCTTCCTCAATTTGTAAGGCAGCCATCATCATGAAAAGTTTGAGCCGTATCTTTTTTATTCTACCTGCACTTTTTCTCAGCTGCGTTATTGTTGCTCAACCCGGAACTTATATTCTCAATGGTTCGGCCATTCAAAATACCTGTAACTGTTATACATTAACTCCGGCGGTGAACACACAGAGTGGTAGTGTGTGGAATGCTACCAAGATCAGTCTTAATAATCCTTTTGATTTTGTTTTCAATGTTTTTTTAGGCTGTACCGATGCGAATGGCGCCGATGGTATCTCTTTTACTTTACAACCGATCAGCACCAGTGTTGGTACTTCGGGTGGCGGTTTGGGTTTTGAAGGTATTTCTCCTTCTGTTGGTATTTTACTGGACACCTGGCAAAATGTCAACAATAATGATCCGGCAGAGGATCATATCAGTATCAATAAAAATGGGAATCTTACACATGGCACAGATCTGGCCGGGCCGGTGCAGGCTTCACCTGCTAATCCCAATATTGAAGACTGCCAATGGCACACCTTGCGGATCGTATGGGACCCGGTGACCAAGCAATTAAGCACTTATTTCGATGGGGTATTCCGGCTACAGACAACAGTCGACCTGGTGGCCACTGTTTTTAATAATGACCCGATGGTATATTGGGGTTTCAGCGCCGCTACAGGCGGCTCTAATAACCTGCAGCAGTTCTGTACGGCTTTGAACCCGGGCTTTACTACTAATCTTACGAATAATACCACCTGCTACGATAATACCCCGGTCAGTGTAAGCTTTACGAATACATCACAATCATTTGCACCCATCACCAGTTTTTACTGGGATTTTGGGAATGGGAATACCAGCACGGCTCCGAATCCCCCCGCACAATTATATACTGCACCGGGTATTTATAATGTAAAAGTGGCGATAACAGGACTTGATGGGTGTTTCAGTGATACGTTACGAAAAACAATTACAATAGGAGATAAACCCGTTGCAAATTTCAACGTGTTTGATACTTGTAATGGCAATGTTCCCCGTATCGTTGAAAGCTCTTTGGTAACAATTGGTACAGTATCACAATGGAACTGGTTGCTGGATGGTAACCCCGTTTCCACTTCCCAGTTACCACAGTTAACAGGGCTGGCAACGGGTGCGCACCAGTTACAATTAACAGCAACGAGTAATCATGGCTGTATCTCACCGGCATTAATAAAACCTTTTGTAATAAATCCAAAACCGGTAATAACAGGCCTGGCACTTAATGGATGTGTGGGGCTGCCCGTATCTTTTTCAGGACAGCAGGTGGATAATGCGACTGCCATTGCACAATGGAACTGGCAGAGCAGTACCAGTCAAACAGCCAATACGCAGAACGCTGTATTCATTTTCAATACTGCAGGAAGTGAAAATGCCGTGCTGACAGCAACTGCAACCAACGGGTGCATTGCTGATCCTGTTACCGTTCCTGTTTTTATCAATATGGTTGCTGCCAATGCAGGCAATGACACAGTTATTATACAAAATGTGCCCTTCCTGTTACAGAGCAGCTATAGCATTGCAGGAGCAACAAGCGGACTTACTACTTTTACATGGTCGCCTGCAACGGGCCTGGATGATGCAGCCATTGCATTTCCTGTAACAACATTACAGGATGACCAGACCTATTACTTCACCGTAACAACTGCTGAAGGTTGTGTGGCTAAGGATACGATCAACATTACGGTGTTCAAAGGATCTGCTGTGTATGTACCAACCGGTTTTACTCCTAATAATGACGGGCTGAATGAATTGCTGAAGCCGTATTATATCGGTATTCAAAAGCTCGACTATTTTACGGTATATAACCGCTGGGGAGAAATGATCTTTACCACAAAAGATATAGCTGCCGGTTGGAATGGAAGTTACAAAGGTGCAAAACAACCAACGGGCACCTATGTATGGATATGCCGGGCCACGGATTACGCAGGCAAAGTGTACCAGTTGAAAGGAACTTCAACAATCATCAGGTAACTTCATCAGTAAATACAGTTGTTTATGCAGAAACTTTTTTTTGCTGTCTTGCTTACAACAGTGACCTGTTTTCAATCACGGGCACAGGTGAAATGGATAAATGTTGATTCATTATTCGGGCCATTACCCTCTTCCGTACATGTATATAAGACAACAGACCTGCTGGATGGCAAACCTAATATTGCTTATTATGTGGAAGCTGATCTGAAAGACAAAAAGCTTGACTTCACTGCAGACACAACGTATAAACGCCGGTTAACCCCATCTCAATTTTATGAGAAGAATGAAAACCCATTGCTGGTGGTTAATACCACCTTCTTCTCTTTTGCCACGAACCAGAATTTAAATGTGGTGATTAAAAATGGTAAACTCGTCAGTTATAATATTCATAGCCTTGCAGGTAAAGGGAAAGACACCTTGACGTACCGGCATCCTTTTGGAAGTGCTATTGGTATTAATAAAAAAAGGGAGGCAAATATTGCCTGGCTATATACCGATTCAAGCCTCAAATATCCTTATGCACGACAGGCTCCCATAAAGGCAGTTCGTGATTCTATTCCCGGGTATTCTAAACCGGCTGCCGAAAAAGCGATCCTGCAATCTTTTGATAATAATACAAGGGTCCGGATATCTTTCCCTGCGTGGAAAATGAGAACGGCAGTAGGAGGTGGCCCTGTTCTTCTTCAAAATGGTGAAATAAAAGTCACAAATAATGAGGAATTGAAATTTGCAGGTAAAGCTATTGATGATAAACATCCCCGTACTGCAATGGGCTATACAAAAGATAATAAACTTATTATTCTTGTTGTGGAAGGCCGGCATAGTGGTGTTGCAGAAGGAGCAACCCTGACACAACTGGCACAACTATTCAAAGACCTTGGCTGCAGGGAAGCATTGAACCTGGATGGTGGTGGCAGCAGTTGTATGCTGGTCAATGGAATGGAAACGATCAAAGTATCAGATGCAACAGGGCAGCGGCCCGTACCCGCTGTCTTTATCATCCGGCAAAAGAATTAGTAGGATCCCGGTGGATAAAATGACCGGTTTATTACTGCGTTCCCGGCTCCTTGGCATGGTTTTATATGATTAGTCAGGAAATTATAAGTATGAAAAAGATACTGGCCCCCCTGTTATTTATCACCGCAATGACAGCTATTGTACTGCTGGCTTGTTCAAAAGATAAAGCTGCTGAAAGTACGACTGTAAAGATCCGGCTGACAGATAACCCTGTTAATGCAGAGGAAGTAAACGTAGATATTCAGCAGGTGAGGGTAAAATTCAGGGAAGATTCTGCCACCGGCTGGGCAAACCTTGACACCCATGCTGGTATTTATAATTTGCTGGGTCTTCAAAACGGGGTTGATACATTACTGGCTGTGGGTACAATACCCTCCAATGTGGTGAAAGAGATCCGGTTTATATTAGGGACAAATAATTCAATTAAAGTGGCCGGTGTAACTTATCCGCTGACAATTCCGAGTGGTTCAGAATCCGGATTGAAAATTAAAGTGAATAAGCAGCTGAATGGTACCCTCGATTCATTGCTCATTGATTTTGATGCTGCTTTATCTATTCATCAATTGGGAACAGGAGTTTACCAGCTGAAACCGGTGCTGAAAATTAAATAAGCAAGAGAATTTCTATGATAACTAAAAGCCCGGTCGTAAAACCGGGCTTTTTATTTAAGGAGATGATCAATTGTAAAATTATTCTTCCCAAACCAATGCACTGGCGCCAAGAATAGCAGCATCAGCCTCTTTCAGTTCACTGAACATCAGTTTTACTTTATTCTTGAATACCTGTATAAGACTATCTTCCATGGCCTGGCGGGTGGGGTTCATGATCAGGTCGCCTGCTTTGGTAAGACCGCCAAACAAGATGATAGCTTCCGGAGAGGAGAACATTACAAAATTGGCCAGCGCCTCACCCAATATTTTCCCGGTGAATTCAAATATCTCGTTAGCAATCTTATCGCCTTTGATAGCACATTCGTAAACTGTCTGGCTGGTAATAAGATCGTTAATGGTATAATCTCTCAGCAGGCTTTCAGTGCCGGGGTTTTCTGCTAATAATTCAAGTGCGGTTTCGCGGACCCCTGTTGCAGAGGCATAAGATTCCAGGCTCCCCCTCAGTCCGGTACCCTTGTGCAATCTTCCACCATGACGGATGACGGTATGGCCCAGTTCACCGGCAAAACCATCATGACCTAATACGATCTTTCCATCAATGACAATACCACTGCCCACACCGGTACCTAAGGTGATGGTGATAAAATGTTTCATGCCTTTGGCGCAGCCATACATCATTTCACCGACTGCAGCAGCATTAGCATCGTTGGTCAGTTTTACTTTTAACCCGAATTTTTCGGATACCATATTTGCCAAAGGAATAATACCTCTCCATTTCAGGTTCGCCGCATATTCAATATTGCCGGTGTAGTAATTTCCGTTCGGAGCACCGATGCCAATGCCGGTAAATTTGGATGGCCCGCCCACCTTTTCGATCATAGGTACAAGCTTGGTATGCAGGTCATCAATGAATTCCTGAACGGTTTCATGTTCATTGGTCAGCACCCTGTCCTGTTCCAATATATTACCATGCCGGTCCACGACTCCGAATTTGGTGTTGGTGCCTCCAATATCAATACCTATTGCAAAATCTGCCATAAAACAATTTTGATTGGTTAGTATTAATGACCTCCTTCAATTTGCTCATCGAAATCAAGCCCTTGTTTATGAAGAACACTTTTCATTTTAATGGCTAAGAAAGCAAGGAAAAGGAAACAGACAGCTGCAACAGAATAGGAGGTATGTATGCCAATTGAACTTATATCGCCGATCGATCCCTGCATAGGAGGAATGATAGCCCCGCCAAGGATCATCATGATCAGGAAGGCAGAACCCTGACCGGTATATTTTCCTAATCCTCCAACACTCAGGGCGAATATACAAGGCCACATTACTGAACAAAATAAACCACCTGCCATCAATGCATAAACCGAAACGATACCGTTGGTGAAAGTTCCGATCAGCATAGCAATAGCAGCCAGTACAGATACTGTTACAAGCGTTTTAACAGGCTTTTCCTGGCCATAGAAAAATGCTGCAATGGCTATTGCCACACAGGCGGCATAACCCCAAAGATCAGTAACATCACTGCCATGAAGATGATTAACATATAGTACTACTCCGAACGCAATGAACGGAATAATGATCCGTGCAATAATCTTAGCAGCACCTTTTAAATTGAAAACACTCACCGCACCTGTCCAACGACCGATCATCAGGCTTCCCCAGTAAAGGGAAATGTATTTTGAAATCTCACTTTCATTTAATCCTGCATCAGTCAGGTAGCCCGGTGTTTTGAGTAATGCACCAAAGTTATTATCAATTGTCACTTCTACACCCACATATACAAAGATGCCCAACATACCATAGATGAGCTGGGGATATTTCATAGCCCCCCATCCTTCGCCATTTTTTTGTGCTACGCCATTTGAATAGAATAAAATACCAATTACGGCGGCAATGGTTACAAGTAACAGAGGAAGTTTGGGAATATCGGCAAGCTGTGCAGTAATAATTACGGCAATAATAACTCCCGTCATCAGCATGAGTGAGCCGGCAGCTTTATTACCTTTTTCGAACTTTTCATCATTCTTTCCTGATGGTAGTTTAGAGAACATGAAAAATAAGGCAACGGCTAAGAAAACTCCTGCCACGATAAGATAAAGTGTATTGATGTTGGTTACAGTTACTTCGGTATCTGACGCACCTACAGAACCAAACAGGAAAAAACTGACAATGATCGGCCCCAGTGTGGTACCTAAGGAGTTAACACCTCCGCCCAGATTCAGGCGATGCGAACCTGTAGCCGGATCTCCCAATGCAATAGCAAATGGTTGTGCAGCTGTTTGCTGTAGTGAAAACCCAAGCGCAATAATGAACAATGATGCGAGGAGAGCCGGAAAGGAGTTTGCATTTGCTGAAGGTAACATCAGCAAAGCTCCGGCAACAGAAATCAATAATCCATAAATGATTCCTTTTTTATATCCGATCTTGTTCAGGATATCGTAGCCAAGTACATTGGATACAAGGAACAACACTAATGAGCCGATGAAATAAGCTCCGTAGAAAGCCGAACCCACTAATTGCGATTCAAACTGACTGAGTGCAAAATGTGATTTACAAAAAGGAATGAAGATACTGTTGGAAGCAGCAATGAAACCCCAGAAAAAGAAAACGGTCACGAGGGTACTTAATGCTCCGTAGTTGGTTGTTTGTTTAGATTGGCTCATAGCAATCGGTTGTTTTATTAAATGTTGCCCAAAGTATAACATTTTTCAGTGCCATGTTAAGACTGCAGTTTTTTTTGTTGACAGCTTGTACAAAAAAAGGAGCCCCGGGCTTAGGGGTATTTTAAAAACCGGGGTTATTCTTTCATTTTTTTTATATATCTCACATCGCCAATCAAAAAAACCCCTTAATTTCAAATCAAACTTGTTTAATACTCTACAATGGAGATAGTACATGTAGCTGCAGAATGTTACCCGGTGGCCAAAGCCGGTGGTTTGGGTGATGTGGTGGGGGCTTTGCCCAAGTACCAGGCAGAGCTCGGTCATGTAGCCAAAGTGGTGATGCCGATGTACCGAACTAAATTCCTTTATACAAATGAATGGGAACTGGTACATGAAGGCGGTCAGCAGATGGGGTCTCACTTTTTTCATTACAGCGTTATTAAGGAAAAGACGAACAAACTGGGGTTCGATCTTTATCTCGTGGATATAAATGGCCTGTTGGACCGGGAAAAGATATATGGCTATGATGACGACACGGAGCGGTTCATGGCTTTCCAGATCGCTGTTTGCGACTGGATCACCAAATGGACCCACCAGCCGGATGTGATCCATTGTCATGATCATCATACCGGTTTTATCCCATTCATGGTCAAGTATTGTTATGCTTTCAGTAAACTGGCGGGTATACCCACTGTTTTCACCATTCATAATGCACAATACCAGGGATGGATCAACTGGGATAAATATTATTATTTACCTGCGTATGATTCCTACAAATGGGGACTGCTGGACTGGAATAATATGATCAACCCATTAGCATCAGCTGTAAAATGTGCCTGGAAAGTAACAACGGTCAGTAACAGCTACCTGGAAGAAATGCGCTATGCTGCCAACGGGCTGGAGAATTTGTTTGAATATGAGCGAGGTAAAAGCCTGGGTATCTTAAACGGAATTGATACGCAGGTATGGAATCCC